>NZ_LNRB01000010.1:0-272194 GCF_001557945.1 Vibrio sp. CUB2
ACACGTTGGCTGTTTACGAAAACCATTTCTCGAACAATGGTGTGGTTGGTGCCCCATTAACAGTGGCTGGTTTTTTACTTGGTATGACAAAGAACGCCAAAGTGGCTTCGTTGAATCACGTTATTACCACACATCATCCAGTACGTGTGGCGGAAGAAGCGTGTCTACTCGACCAAATGAGTGAAGGCCGTTTTGTCTTTGGTTTTAGTGATTGTGAAAAGAGTGCAGATATGCGCTTTTTTAACCGACCAACGGATTCTCAGTTTCAGCTGTTCAGTGAGTGTCACAATATCATCAATGATGCATTCACTACTGGATACTGCCATCCAAACAATGATTTTTATAGTTTTCCTAAAATCTCTGTTAACCCACACGCGTACACTGAAGGCGGCCCTGCGCAATTTGTGAATGCGACGAGCAAAGAAGTGGTTGAGTGGGCGGCTAAGTTAGGGCTTCCACTCGTGTTTAAATGGGACGACTCAAACGCGCAAAGAAAAGAATACGCCGGTTTGTACCACGAAGTTGCTCAGGCACATGGTGTCGATGTTAGTCAGGTTCGACACAAGCTGACGCTGTTGGTCAACCAAAATGTAGATGGTGAAGCAGCAAGGGCTGAAGCACGCGTGTATTTGGAAGAGTTTGTCAGTGAATCTTACCCAAATACCGATTTTGAGCAAAAAATGGCAGAGCTGTTGTCAGAAAATGCCATCGGTACTTATGAAGAAAGTACTCAGGCAGCGCGAGTTGCGATTGAGTGCTGTGGTGCCGCGGACCTATTGATGTCTTTTGAGTCGATGGAAGATAAAGCGCAGCAAAGAGCGGTTATCGATGTGGTAAACGCCAACATCGTCAAATACCACTCGTAACGTTTAACTGATGCTGAAGGGGCAGTGATGCCCCTTATATCACCATTCTTTTCGCGCGATAGCGCTAACTAATAGAGGCATTTATATGGACGTACTTTCAGCGGTTAAGCAGGAAAACATCGCAGCGAGCACGGAAATCGATGACTTGATTTTCATGGGAACTCCTCAGCAATGGTCATTGCAGGAACAAAAACAACTGACATCTCGCTTTGTTAAAGGGGCATATCAATACCATTACCACAATAATGATGACTATCGTCAGTTCTGCCAGAAGTTGGGAGTCGGAGAGATGGTGGAAGATCTCAACGAGATCCCCGTTTTCCCTACTTCTATTTTTAAGTTGAAGACCCTATTAACATTGGACGATGAAGAGGTAGAGAATCGCTTTACTAGCAGTGGTACTAGTGGCATCAAAAGTATTGTCGCACGAGATAGACTCAGTATTGAGCGACTTCTTGGCTCTGTAAATTTCGGTATGAATTACGTAGGTGATTGGTTTGACCATCAGATGGAGTTGGTGAACTTAGGCCCAGATCGTTTTAATGCCAACAATATTTGGTTCAAGTACGTCATGAGCTTAGTCGAACTCCTCTACCCGACCGCATTTACTGTCACTGAGGATGAGATCGACTTTGAGGCGACGCTAGCTAATATGAATCGTATCAAGCAGTCTGGTAAAACCATTTGTCTTATCGGTCCTCCTTATTTTATCTATCTACTGTGCTGTTTCATGCGCGAGCAAGGTCAAACTTTCAATGGTGGTCGCGATCTTTACATCATCACTGGCGGCGGCTGGAAAAAACATCAGGATCAATCGCTCGATAGAGACGAGTTCAACCAACTTTTGTGTGAGACTTTTACCTTAGAAAGCCCAGAGCAGATTCGAGACACATTTAATCAAGTTGAACTGAACACCTGCTTTTTTGAGGATACAGAACACAAAAAGCGTGTACCGCCCTGGGTCTTTGCAAGAGCTCTGGATCCTAAAACATTAAAGCCGCTTCCGCATGGAAAGCCGGGACTGATGAGCTATATGGATGCCTCGGCGGTCAGCTATCCATGCTTTCTAGTGACGGATGATATAGGTATCGTGCGAGAAGAAGAAGGCGATCGCCCGGGAACCACCGTTGAGATCGTTAGAAGAGTTAAGACGCGGGGTATGAAGGGGTGCGCTCTCAGTATGTCTCAAGCGTTTACAGTTAAGAATGACGGAGGTAACTGAGATGTTATGTTCGATAAAAAAAATTGAGCCGTTAAGTAGCTTCATATTCCGAGTGTTACTCAAGCCGGAACTGCCTTTTGAATTTAAGGCAGGGCAGTACATTAACGTTAGTTTAAGCTTTGGTAGTTTACCGTTTTCTATAGCCTCATGTCCTTCTAATGGTGCGTTATTAGAACTCCATATTGGTGGCTCAGATATCAGCAAGAAAAATACGCTTGTGATGGAAGAACTCACCAATTCGTGGGTCTGCGGCAACATGGTTGAAGTAAGCGAAGCGCGAGGCGAGGCTTGGCTGCGTAATGAGAGAGTCAACCCCTTGTTATTGGTCGCAGGCGGGACCGGAATGTCGTACACACTAAGTATTTTGAAAAATAGCTTGGCGCAAGGGTTTACCCAGCCGATTTACGTCTATTGGGGTGCCAAGGATATGGATAACCTGTATGTGCATGACGAGCTGGTGGACATTGCGCTTGAAAACAAAAACGTCAGTTACGTGCCAGTCACTGAAATATCAACCTGTCCCCAATACGCTAAGCAAGGAAAGGTGTTGGAGTGTGTAATGAGTGATTTCCGTAACTTATCTGAGTTCGATATCTACTTGTGTGGACCTTGCAAAATGGTTGAAGTGGCTCGTGATTGGTTCTGTGACAAAAGAGGGGCAGAACCAGAGCAACTTTACGCGGACGCGTTCGCTTATTTGTAATCAGTATCAAGGAGAAGAAACTATGAGCTCAACGTCACTACTAGATGAGTTTGGCACTCCAGTACAAAGGGTAGAAAGAGCGATTGAGGCTCTGAAAAATGGCCTTGGTGTTCTATTAATGGATGATGAGGATCGCGAGAACGAAGGCGACCTTATCTTTTCTGCACAGCACCTTACCGAAGCGCAAATGGCACTCATGATTCGTGAATGCAGTGGCATCGTGTGTTTGTGCTTAACGGAGGAACGCGCCAATTGGTTAGAGCTTCCTCCTATGGTGAAAGATAATCGCAGTAAAAACCAGACCGCTTTTACGGTTTCGATTGAAGCGAAAGAAGGGGTGACGACAGGGGTTTCTGCGAAAGATCGCGTTACAACGGTCAAAACGGCCACTTATTTTGATGCTCAACCAGAAGATCTAGCAAGACCAGGCCATGTTTTTCCGCTGGTTGCGAAAACAAATGGCGTGTTGGCCCGGCGAGGTCATACCGAAGGTACGATCGATTTGATGTATCTAGCAAACTTAGTCCCGTCAGGGATCCTTTGCGAACTGACTAACCCTGATGGAACCATGGCGAAACTACCAGAAACCATTGAGTTTGCAAGACGTCATGGAATGCCAGTGCTCACTATTGAAGATATCGTCGATTATCGGACGGTAATTGAACTGAGAAATGAATATGAGAGTGGCTTAGTGTGTGAAGTGAGTTGGTCTTAGTATTTAAAGTTCCTTTGTTTGTTCAGTCGCCTAGCTGACTTTCCCGCCCTTATCGGGCGGTTTTTTTGTTTTGCAGAAGTCAAAAATAAACCCGCAAAAGCGGGCTTATTGATATAAGGTGGTTAGTTGTAAGCCGGTTAATTGCAAACAAGCTAGTTGCAAACTGGACAGGTTGGCATTTTCATCAGATTCATTTCTCGCCAAGACATGCTGAGCGCATCGAGAATCAAAATCTTGCCTTTCTTTGGTTGGCCGTAATCAGCAATCACTTTGATCGCTTCCATCGCTTGTACTGCGCCAACAATACCCACAACAGGCGCCATGACTCCAGCTTCGACACAGCTTAACGCGCCATTGCCAAAAAGGGCACTCAAGCACTGGTAACATGGTTGCGTTGGGTCATCGTAAGTAAATACACTCACTTGGCCTTCCATACGAATGGCCGCGCCTGAAATTAGCGGTGTTTTGGTCGCAAAACATAGGCGGTTAAGTTGATTGCGCGTATCGACGTTATCTGATGCATCGACAACAATTGTGTGTTGCTTAATCAGGCCTTCTAACGCTGTATCATCAAGACGTTTTGCGATGGTATCTACGATGATGTGCGGGTTAAGTTCGCGTAGTGCATCTGCCGCTGATTCTACCTTCTTACGACCAATATCCGCATCGTGGTGCAGCACTTGGCGCTGAAGGTTAGACAGCTCGACGATATCATCATCAATCAGCGTGATTTTACCGACACCAGCCGTCGCCAAATATTGGCTTGATGCGCAGCCTAAACCGCCAGCACCAAGCATCAATACCGATGCTTGTTTGAGTGCTTCTTGTCCTTCAAAGTCAAACTGACGAAGAATGATTTGGCGGTTGTAACGCAACATTTCCTGATCGGAAAGAATATCCACAACGACTTCCTAGTAAAGGGTTGAGTTGAATAGTTGAATCTGAACCGTTTCGCCCACTTCAACTCGGCCGCGTTCACGTTCCAAGACAACAAAACAGTTCGCTAGGCTCATTGAGCGGAACGCGCCAGAGCTTTGGTTACCGGTTGTTTCAACCACAAACTTGCCATCTTCCAATGTGTAGATACCACGTTGGTAATCGGTACGACCTGGCGCTTTCTTAAAGGCGGTTTTGGTTGTTGCTGGAATAGACTCGGGTGCTTTCCATTCGGTGTGGCCTGCAAGTTTTGCCAGCATTGGTTGAACAAGCACGTACATAGTAAGAACTGCAGAAACAGGGTTACCCGGCAGACCACAGAACCAAGCAGTGCTTAGCTTACCAAACGCGAAAGGTTTACCCGGCTTGATTGCTAGCTTCCAGAAACCGATTTCACCAAGCTCTTCAAGAATGTCTTTGGTGTAATCCGCTTCGCCCACACTAACACCGCCTGAGGTCACGACCACATCTGCCAATGTTTGCGCTTGTTCAAAGGTTGCTTTTAGAGTCTCTGGGCAATCAGGAATGATGCCAAGATCAACGGCTTCACAACCGAAGTTCTCAATAAGCGGTTTAATACCGTAACGGTTACTGTCGTAGATTTGGCCTTCGTCTAGCGGTTCGCCCAGTGGTTTAAGCTCATCACCTGTAGAGAAGAAAGCAACTTTTGGCTTACGTACTACTGTCACATGGCTTACACCAAGAGACGCAATCATCGGAATATCGCGAGGTGTTAAACGTGCGCCTTTTGCCAGTACGATGTCGCCTTGTTTGATGTCGTCACCTGTTGGGCGGATGTTGTTTTGCGGCTTCACGTCGGTTTGGTTGAACTGAATACCAGCATCCGTTACTTCTGTGTTTTCTTGCATGATAACGGCATCACAACCCTGTGGGATTTTTGCGCCAGTCATGATGCGAACACAGGTACCTTGAGGCCATTCACCTTCAAAAGGTTGTCCTGCAAATGATTTACCTGCCAGAGGCAATACAGAAGATGACTCAAGATCTTGAATGCGAATAGCGTAGCCATCCATTGCTGAGTTATCGAATGGTGGTACGTGAATAGGAGACAGGATGTCTTCTGCCAGTACAAAACCGAGAGCTTCAGCAAGTGGAAGAGAAAGCGTTGTTTGGATAGGTTTGATTCGCGATAGCATTTTGTCCATCGCTTCTTCAATTGGCATCAAGCCAGGTGCGTCGCAGCAGCCCATTGAGAAAATCCTGTGTTCTTTTGTTTTGTGGCAACTTTACCATAAAAAGGGGACCGAGTAAGAATGTCCACCTATAAAATATGGGTGTAATTATTCAAAAATCCGAGTATCCTTGTCAGCCATCCGAAAGGGGTAAAAAAGCCCGCGGAGCTCAATAAAATCAGCTCAGTACCTATATTTGATGTGACTTGGTGTAAAGACACGAAACTGAGCAACTCAAAGCGAAAAATATGAATGCAATTTTGATTGGGTTTGTATTGAAGCGGAAGTAACAAAAGAGGAAGTGGAATGTCAGGTCTTAGCGAGTCAGCGAAGTTAGTAAAAGAAGCGCTAGAGCAACGCGGTTTGGAAACGCCAATGCGTCCAAACAACGTAAGTCGTGAAGAGAAGAAAGAGAAGATCGAACACCACATGCGTGAGATCTTAGGTCTGCTTCAACTTGACCTTACCGACGATAGCCTAGAAGAAACCCCTCACCGCATTGCTAAGATGTACGTTGACGAAATCTTCTCTGGTTTGGATTACTCCAACTTCCCGAAAATCACGGTGATTGAGAACAAGATGAACGTGAGCGAGATGGTTCGCGTGAAGGACATCACAGTGACCAGCACTTGTGAACACCACCTTGTGACCATTGATGGCAAGGCTGCTGTGGCTTACATTCCACGTGGCAAGATCATTGGCCTATCAAAGATCAACCGTATCGTTCGCTTCTTTGCCCAGCGTCCACAAGTTCAAGAGCGTATGACTCAGCAGATTCTTGTTGCACTTCAAACGTTGCTTGAGTCTGATGATGTGGCAGTGACGATTGACGCAACACACTACTGCGTGAAATCTCGCGGTGTGATGGATGCAACCAGCGAAACGACGACAACAGCATTGGGTGGCATCTTCAAAAGCAACCCAGCAACGCGTGCCGAGTTTCTGCACGGTTTACGCTAGGTAACCAAGCACTATTCTAAGAGGATGGCAAACGCCATCCTTTTTTGTATCTGTCTGAAATGAATAATGATTTGAGAATGAATACGACAAAAATCATTTATCGATTTCTGTGTTGACAGTCACATGCGATAGACTTAATATCCACGCCCAGCAAACGGTTGCGAAGGCTTCACTTCTCTATTCGTTCTGCCCAATTTGATTCTTCAAGCTCAGCTGATCTCGGTCAGTTGTCTTTCTGTTTTCTAATAGTAGAAAGGCAACAAAATTGAGATTTGGCATGACCACACAAACCACCATCAACTCGACTGCTCCAGCTTCTATTCAAGCATCGGAAAACAGTTGGCAAAAGAAAGCAATTCTTAGTGTCGCGTTCTTAATGGCGACCACGTCTGTTGGACCTGGCTTTTTAACCCAAACAGCGGTCTTCACCAATATCTACAAAATCGACATGGCATTCCCTGTGTTTGCATCCATGTTTATCACCTTTGGTATTGTGATGAACTTATGGCGCATCGTAGGTGTGTCTGGTATGCGCATTCAAGACATTGCCAACAGAGTCGCACCGGGGATGGGCTACGTGGTGGGCATTCTGCTGGCACTTGGTGCGGTTGCATTTAACTTCGGTAACGTAAGTGGTTCTGCGCTCGGTATTAATGTACTAACGGGTGTGGATACAACTTGGGGTGCTCTTTTCACAGGCGTAGTAGGTTGTTTGCTGTTTGTGGTGCACAACGCTTCTAAACGCATGGACCAAATGGCACGCTACCTCGGCTTGTTTATGATCATCTTAATTGCGTATGTCGCGATGACCAGTTTACCGCCAATGGGGGAGACTTTGAGCGCAGCAGTAATGCCTACTGATGTTGGCAGCCTGCTATTACCGACGCTGACTATCGTTGGTGGCGCAGTAGGTGGCTATTACACAGGCGCACAGCGATTGGTTGACATCGGCTTGCAAGGTAAAGAGAACGTACCCGCTATCAAAACAGCAGCATGGGCCGGTATTTCAATTGCCGTGGTGATTCGCATCCTGTTGTTTATGGCAGTGTTCGGTGTGATTGCAACAGGCGCGACTTTAGACTCTACAAACCCAGCCGCTGACGCGTTTCGGCAAGGTGCAGGTGAGGTAGGTTACTTTATCTTTGGCTTGGTGTTGTTTGTAGCATCGATTACCTCGGTTGTCGGTAACTCGTACATGGCGATTTCCCTTATCAAAACACTCTTCCCAGTTGTGGCTCGCAACGAGAAAGCATGGTGTGTCGGTTTCATTATTATCACATCGCTTGGCACTGTGACGATGAACATGCCGATTCTGCTGCTAATGCTGGCTGGCCTTGTTAACAGTATTATCCTGCCAATCGTTTTAGGTATGGTGCTGGTGGCGACACGCAGAAAAGACATCGTAGGTGACTACAAACACCCAGCCTATTTAACGCTGACGGGCGTTGCAATTGTCGTGGTGATGGCGGCATCAAGCATGACCAATATCAGCAACTTTATGGCCAAGTTTATCGGCTAATGTGTATCGAGTAATGTTTATCGGGATATGAGCTTGCTAGAACAAAAGAAAACGACCTCGTAATGAGGTCGTTTTTTATGTCTGTTTTGAAGGCGTTCTTACCAGTTCTGGCCAGTACATTTTTACATAACCAGCAGAAACCCAAACGACAAGTACGGTGGCAATGCTTAACTCTAGGAATCCAAAATCGTGCAACCAATGCCAGTGGGGATGTGACTCAGCAAAAAAGGTGGTGAGGCGATGCATCGCAATAGCACTGATAACGGAAGGGAAGGTCACGGCCGCAATAGATGGCTGGAACTTCAAACGCATTAAACGGAAGTAACACAGATAAATCAGCAACGTCATGGTGATTGCGATGCCTGCCAATGCGCCTGTCAGAATCGGGTCTGGTTCGCCAAAGTTGACCAGATACGCTGCTAAAGACAAGTTTACCGGTGCCGCCATGATCGCCAATGTTGGGCGTGCGCGACGCGGAAGAGAACCAAAGAACACCAATCGATATAGCACTAATGGCAACATGAAGAAGTAAATACCAATGCACATCATCGCCAAGGTTTCAGAAAACACATTATGGCCGAATTGAGAACCTGCAAGGGAAGAACTGATCAAGCCAACAGGATATAGGAACCAACTTGGCACGATGTTCGACATCTTGAAGTTCATGATCTGGAAGCCAAAGAACAACACCATCATCGTAAAGTGAAGTAAGACCGCCACAAACCACAATGGATAAGCAATAAGTGGCGCTACTGCCGCAAGGTAGTCACACAGTACGAGTAACGCCATGCTCATTGGAGCCATTAAGCTACCACTCAGCGGGTGTTTGATATCCGCCATAAACAGGCGAGGGCTGGTGGCGTATTTTAGGAGAACTGGAGTGAGGAGCAATGCACCAAGTGCAGCAAGAAATGGTCTTATCGGTTCGCCAATGTCAGGAATGTATAAAGCCCAAGCTTGTCCAAGCCCTATCATACCCAGTGCCAAAGCCGCTTGCGAAGGCGGGACACTGTAAAACTGTACAAGTCTTCTCCAGTTCAAAACTACTCCGAGATTGGATGAATCACTCTAATTTGAGGCGAGAATACTAACAATATTCATGAGTCGTTACCCTTAAATATTATAAGTAAATATCAGAGAATGGGAATTTTGTGAGTTTGGTAGGGAAATTTTGTAGAGAGATGCAAAAATGCAGAATTACTGGCTCCAAACTAACATCTTATGTGGAAGATAATTTGGAGCCGATATTAAGTTAGGCTTGGTTTTCTGGTAGGTCTTGCTGACGTAGCTTGTCATTTTTAAGCGTACGATGTAGCAACTGGCTGTAAATCGGTTGCCCGCCAAGTAACTGCGCTACGATTACCGCGCCTAAGCTAGTAATGATGAGAGGCAGAATTAAGTAGTAGTTATTTGTCATCTCGATAACCAGCAAGATGCCAGTGATTGGAGCACGCACTGTCGCTGCGAATAACGCTCCCATACCGGCAATGGCAAACACGCCAGGTTCAATTGTCAGAGAAGGTAATAACATGTCTGCACTTGCGCCAAACGCGTAGCCAAATAGCGTACCCAGCGCCAACATTGGTGCGAAGATACCGCCCGGAGCACCTGAACCAAAACAGAGTAAGGTTGTGATAACACGGCCAACAAACAGCATCACTAAGATCGAGATTGAGTAGTTACCGTTGGTAATGTCCGGAATCAAACCAATACCACCACCAGTAAGTTGAGGAACATAAAGCAGTAGTAAGCCAAACACACCACCCAATACGGTGCCTGTGATTAGGTAACGTTTACGGTCGTTCTTGTGTAGAGCAACAAAGCTGTCTTGTGCGATAGTCACCAGTTTGTTGAAGATGACACCAAATACACCGAACAAAGAACCAAGCAGTAGGAATAGCCATAGTGATTGTAACTCTGGCGATTGATACTGCGGCATGGTGATAACGGCGGCTTGGCCATTAATGGCGCGAAATACAATGTTTGCCATGATCGCTGAAATGATCACCGCTCGGATAGAAATCAACGAGTAGCGAAATTGAGGGCGCATTTCCTCAACTACAAACATAATGCCTGCTAATGGCGCGTTAAAGGCAGCGGCCAAGCCTCCGGCAGCACCAGAGGCTAATAATGAGTGGCGTGTATCATCGTCTTTAATACGGAAGATGTCAGTGACCATGCGACCAACGGCACCACCCATTTGTACGGTAGGACCTTCGCGACCTAAAACCATACCTGAACCAAGCGCGCCCATACCGCCAAAGAACTTCACAGGGATTACTCGCCACCAACGTACAGGGCGAATGTTATCCATGGCACCTTCGATCTCAGGAATACCTGAGCCAGATGCTTCAGGCGCAAAACGGTGAACAAGGTAGTAACCGATAAATGCCAAGGTTGCACTGATTAGAATCGCAGCAAGCCACAAAGGCAGTACGCTACCGATTTCGCTTTTTAACCACTCGGTACGAGTTTCTGAAACAAAGTGAACGGCAATTTCGAAGTAGGTGCCGACAAGACCTGCTAACGTACCAACGATCGCGGCCATAAAGAGGACGGAAAATGATGTTGGTGTTGACCCTCGAGAGACAAACTGGTTAATCGCATCTTTCGGTACGTGCGCTAACACAGATTTCACAATTCTCTCTCGCTTGGTCATTAACAGGTTCTCCTGGGAATAAATGGAAGGGACGAAAGAAATTATACGCTCACGAGAGTCTAGACCTAATCAATAAAGATGCAATTTAGCTTTCCACTATTGAGCAGTTCAAGCGTCCATTGTGTAAATATTGATAAATATTGTGCTATTGATCCCATATCTCACGCTATTTTTTTATCGAGTAACCTTGTTTTCTGAGCAAAATGAACCATGCTTTAAGTGTAAAGCAACATGACTGCTTCAGAAGGAGGGATGTGAGGTTTTACACACAATTTGGATGGATTCAAACCCTACAGAAATTCCTCGTTATTTGTTCGGGATGCATCAATAGACTTCCCGATTCGCATACTCACGATTGAGTCACGAGGCAGAGGCGCACGCAAGAGTGCGCCTTTTTAATGCCTGTCTAAACTGCAAGCCTATTCACTACTCCGCCTATAAAGGTATCTGCACAGTTACTCAACAATAACCGTATGAAGTATTGATAAATATTAATGGTATGCTATTCTGCTGTCTCGTAATGGTTCTCAGCGTGATGGACTACGCAGTTTATGCTTTATACAAAGATTGATGCGGACTAGAAGGTCCGCTTTTTTTGTGTCTGAAATCCGACATAGTCACTTGCTTCTCGCGCTACTTACAGCAAAGATAAAGCTCTTTCATTCATCTTCTCGAGTCAAATCGATAGTCCCCCTATGTTGCGTTTCTCATTCTTCCTGCTTCTTTCTTTAAGTTTGTTTTCTCAAACCGCAAATGCACGAGATGCGTGGTGGCAAATCATATTATCTGAAGCGCCTTTTGTTGAGGTTCAACAAACCTTGCAAGAGGGTGGTGACTGGTACGGATGTGAGACGCAGGAAAGCGAAGGTGCATTCTGCTTGGATGATTTTCATTATTACCACCAGCACCTTTACGGAGAAGCAACGATAGAAGAAAAAGTGATTCGTCTAAACTTTCTCACGGACTATCAACCTCAAAACTTGAGTGATGTGATACTGAATCTGAGAAAAGATGGGTTGGTGATGAAGCGAATTAACATACAGGGCGAGCAGTACGATATAGCTGCAGCTTTAAAACAAAACTCACCAGAAGCTGTCGACAAAGCTCTGATTCTGTTTATCAACCGCCACCCTCAGCAAGTGCCGCGAAGTATTGATTGGGTGTTAGCTGAAGAATTTGAATCGCCAACACCGAGAGTGCATGTCACGTTAAACAGTGATGGCGAAATGATTGAGCTTAAGGTTGAGCGCTTTTAAAGCGGAAGTTAAAGCATCGCGATACAAACATCGTTTAAAGGCTTAGTTTTGCGCGGTCTTGTTTTCATCATGCAAAGAAAGAAAGGTCGCCATCGCCGATTCATCCAAAAATCCATCTGACTTTTTGTGTGCGCGTAGGTACTGATAACCCGCGACCAACTTGCGGTGTTTGGCTTCTTCCTCTTCTGATATCGTTCCATTCATCACGTGTTGGAAGGCCAGTTTATAGGCCTCCATGTCCACGACTTCCGCTTGACGGTATAAATAGCCGCAACCAGTGGCTAACCATTCCAATGAGCAGTTGGCTCGCATGGCGATTTGATTCGCTTTGGCTAAGCTCGGTTCGCTGCCTTTGAGGTATTTGCGAATCAAAGCTTCAGAAACGTCCACGCGTCGCGCAAAACCACTGATGCTTTCTTCGCCAATTAATGTCGCGAGTCGTTGGGCAAAAGACATATTTCGTACTCCAGTTCGAATTGCGAAAGTTTACCCGTTGAGCGAGCGGTAAAACAAGACTAGGATGAAAGCAGATTGAGAAAAGGAGATAAACCCATGGTTGCAAAAGTAGTGACTGCACCAAACGGTCCAGAGTTTTCTGAACTGGTACAAGGTTATTGGCGTGCAGTAGATTGGGGCATGACGGCGCAAGAGCGTTTGTCGTTCCTAAAGCAACACATTGAGTTAGGCATTACCACCGTCGATCACGCTGACATCTACGGTAACTACGAATGTGAAGCGCTGTTTGGTGAAGCACTCGCACTGGACAAAAGCGTTCGTGAGCAAATTCAGATCGTGACAAAGTGCGACATCAACTTGTGTGGTGACAAAACGCCAGAGCGTAAGATTAACCACTACGACACCAGCGCTGCACACATCTATCAATCCGTGAACAACTCGCTTGAGCGACTAAAAGTCGACGAGATTGATGTTCTTCTTATCCATCGTCCAGACGTGTTGATGGATGCAGACGAGGTAGCAGAAGCGTTCTCTGAGCTGCATAAAGTGGGTAAAGTTAAGCACTTTGGTGTTTCTAACTTCACGCCTCGCCAATTCGATCTTCTTCAATCTCGTTTAAGCAAACCTCTTGTGACTAACCAAGTGGAAATCAACCCACTGAACTTTGAAGTGGCACACGATGGTACGCTAGATCTACTTCAAACGCATCGTGTTCGTCCAATGGCATGGTCATGTTTGGGTGGTGGTTCAATCTTTACTGGTGATACGGAGCAAGCGGTTCGTGTTCGTAACGAGCTAGAAGCTATCCGAGAAGAAGTGGGTGCAAACAGCATCGACGAAGTGATTTACGCTTGGGTACGTCGCTTGCCTTCAAAGCCGATGCCAATTATTGGTTCTGGTAAAATCGAGCGTGTGCATAGTGCAGTTAACGCGCTAAGCATTGAGCTAACTCGTGAGCAATGGTACCGAGTTTGGGTTGCATCAAAAGGTCACGGTGTGCCATAGAAAGCGGCCAGTAAACAAAAGACTGAGGCACTCCAAAGAGGGTGCCTTTTTTATTTCTTCTTATCTTAAATGGCAGCCACTTTATAAACGCAACCCCTTGTGTATCAAGCCTTGTAGAACTTTTAATCATTCCTGACTGATGTCACTAAATGTATAGGGAATCGAATTTTTTCTTAGTTCATTGGTTCACTCAACTATTCATATTGCGTATGCTTACCCAGTAAACAAAAAACGAAGACTCTTAGTCTGTGTAGCAGTAACAATCTGGTAGAATTCCGCACAGATTGTTGAATATTTAAAGGTGGTAGCATGTCTTTTCCTGTACTCATCTGTGATGATTCTGCGTTAGCACGCAAACAGATGGCAAGATCACTGCCAGCAACATTGAATGCAGACGTGACATTTGCCATCCATGGTAAAAATGCGCTTGAAGAGTTAGCGCAAAAAGAATTTAAACTGATGTTTCTTGACCTCACCATGCCAGAGATGGACGGTTTTGAAACATTAGAAAACATGAAACGCTTGGGCATTCAAACGCCTGTCGTGGTTGTGTCTGGCGATATTCAACCAAAATCAAAAGAGCGCGTGTTTGCTCTCGGTGCGAAAGCGTTTATTCAAAAGCCGATTGGTAAAGACGAGCTTAAAGCGACGTTAAAAGAGCTGATCGAGCCGAATGATCGACCACAAGTCATCACACCAACAACCATAGAATTGCCGATTCTCCGCCGCCGCGACATCTATATGGAAGTGGCGAACGTTTCTATTGGCCGTGCAGCGGATGCGCTCGCTCGACACTTTGATGTATTTGTTCAGCTTCCATTGCCAAACGTGAATATCTTTGAAGTCAGTGAACTGCACATGGCTTTGCGCGATCTCGCATCTCACGACAATGTGTCCGGTGTTTGCCAAGGCTTTTGTGGTGAGGGCATCGCCGGCGAAGCGTTAGTGATCTTGAGCGACTCCAGTGTTTCTGATCTTAAGAAACTGATGAAGGTGCCAGCAGACAGCGAAGAGTTGGAAGAACTAGAGCTGTTGATGGACATTTCCAATATCTTGGTTGGATCATTCTTGAATGGTTTGGGCGAACAGTCTGAAGTCCGCTTTTTCCAGAGTTCACCAGTGCTGCTTGGTCAGCATATTTCCATCGATTCTATTATCGAGTCGACAACAGGTGCATTTAGTCGAACCATGACATTCGAGGTTAGCTACAACATTGAAGGCACCTCCATCCGTTGTGATCTACTGTTTATGTTTGTTGATGAGTCACTTCCGTTGCTGGATAACAAACTGTCGTACCTAATGGAGGATTTCTAATGCTGAATTTACCTGCAGAATTTGAACAATTCCATTGGATGGTCGACATGGTTCAAAATGTCGACATGGGCTTAGTCGTTATCGATAAAGATTACAACGTTCAAGTGTGGAATGGTTTTATGACTCACCACAGCGGTTTGCAATCTCACGAGGCAATTGGTCGTTCGATCTTTGATATCTTCCCTGAGATCCCGCAAGAGTGGTTCAAGTTGAAAACTAAGCCTGTTTACGATTTGGGGTGTCGAAGCTTCATCACGTGGCGTCAGCGTTCATATCTGTTCCGTTGCCGCAACGTTCGACCAGTGACGCAACAAGCAGAGTTCATGTACCAAAACGTGACGCTAAACCCAATGCGAACCCCAACAGGGAAAATCAACTCGTTGTTCTTGTCGATTCAAGATGCAACTGCCGAAGCTTTGATGTCGCAGCAGCAAAAATAAAGCTTGAGAAAATAAACACAGTAAAAGCCGAGGTTCGCCTCGGCTTTTTCGTATACTTAAATCGTGTCTTCTAAAACGCAGAATCTCAATATGGACTTTAATCTCGCCCTCAAGCTCTACACCGCAGAGCAAGTCAGAAACGGAGAAATACTCGCCGCTCAAATGGCAGGCGTCTCAATGTACAGCCTAATGCAGCGTGCAGGAATGGCGGTATACGAACGATTTCTTCATCTTTACCCAAGGGCGCGAACCGTGCTGGTGGTCTGCGGCAAAGGCAATAATGGTGGAGACGGATACGTGTTTGCCACGCTTGCCAAACAGGCACAGTTAAATGTTCGTGTTTTCCAGCTAGGTGACACCACATCATTGAAAGGGGATGCGTTGCGAGCGTTTGAAGATTGGCAATCTGTGGATGGCGAGAATTGTTCTTGGGATGATTGGCATACTGCACTTTTAGAGGCGGATGTAATCATCGATGCCATGCTTGGAACAGGGCTTTCTGGTGAAGTAAGGCATGAGTATCGCCGCTACATTGATCAAGTTAATCAAATTCATTGCCCGGTTATCTCAATCGATATTCCTTCGGGGTTAAGTGCAGACACAGGTTCCGTGCTTGGAGATGCCATACAAGCGGATCATACGGTGACTTTTATTGGTGTGAAGCAAGGCTTATGTACAGGGCAGGCGAGAGACTACGTCGGTGAGCTGCATTTTTCAGGCTTGGGGGTAAACGTTGAGTTTGATTCAATTGAAGAAGAAAGTGCTTTAGGTATCGACCATCAAATCATCAAAAGGTTACTACCAAAAAGAAAAGCCACAGCCCACAAAGGGAATAATGGCAAGCTCTTATGTATAGGCGGTAATCAAGGCATGTCTGGCGCCATTTGTTTGTGCGCTTCAGCCGCAGTAAGAACAGGGGCAGGGTTAACCGCCGCTCTCACTCACCCAAGCTCATTGTTGCCATTGCAAGTCGGTTCTCCAGAAGTCATGAGTCAGGCTATTACGTTTGATGAGCTAAAAGAGCAGGACAACCAACTGATTCAACGGACACGTTGGGGGGATGTTTTAGCTTTTGGTCCTGGTTTCGGTGAGGATGAATGGGCGCATCAAGCCTATCAATACTTATCTCAGCAGCACAAACTGAAAGTCGTTGATGCAGACGGACTCAATATTCTTGCGATGCTGAATCAGCGTAACGACGTCGTGGTTTTACGAGATGAGCAACGCGTTATGACTCCACATCCGGGAGAGGCCGCACGTTTACTTAATGTCTCTACAAAGGACATAGAGAAAGATCGCTTTGCCGCAGCAAGACAACTTCATGAACGTTATGGAGGTGTCGTTGTACTTAAAGGGGCAGGTACGCTCATCTATGATGGTGTGAGAATGTACGTTTGTCTTGCCGGAAATCCGGGAATGGCCAGTGGCGGTATGGGGGATGTGCTCTCTGGTGTGATTGCCGCACTGCTTGCCAAAGGGTTACCTATTGCTGTTGCTGCACGTTTGGGAGTCATGCTCCATAGTCACGCTGCGGACATTAATGTTCAACAAAAAGGCGAAATTGGGTTATTAGCAAGTGATGTTATTGAATCACTTCGATGCGCTATAAACGTTACAGAGAGCTAGTGCGTGCTTGATACACTCAAAAAAAGTGGCAGAAAAGTGATGTGGAGCGTGAAAAAAATTAGAAAATTATTCTTGTACAAACCGACTAATAAGTATCGTTTGGTGTAATTTTGAGCGTTTATGAGAGGTTGAACGGTAAAATCCCCATTCTTTAACGCAAAGGTTTGCGCAAAGGATTAAATAGAGGTTGGTTTTAACTATTTGATATTGTTAATAAAGTTATGGTTTTGGAGAGCGGTGAGGTGTTTTTGATATGCGATTTCCAAGATGGTATCACAAAAAAAATTCAAATATCAGACTTGTAGGAAATAAATCACGACCTATAATGCTGAAAACCGGAGCGTCTGCCAACGCTCCGGTTTTTTTGTGTCCGAAGAACAGTGAACTCGTCTGCCAACGACTTCACTACGCACTCTGAGATGACACATATACTTATGAATCAAGGAATTACACAATGCGTATCGAACAAGAACTTAAGTTAGGTTTCAAAGATGTACTGTTTCGCCCGAAACGTTCAACCCTTAAGAGCCGTTCTCAAGTAAATTTAACCCGCGATTTTACATTCAAGCACAGTGGCCGTCAATGGTCTGGTGTACCTGTAATTGCGGCGAACATGGATTCGGTTGGTAGCTTCGCAATGGCGAAGGCACTAGCAGAGCATGGTGTAATGACCGCTGTTCACAAACACTACACAGTAGAAGACTGGGCAGAGTTTGCAAAAACAGCTGACAAAACAACGCTAAACAACGTAATGGTGTCTACGGGTACGTCTGATGCAGACTTCCAAAAAACCAAAGACATCATGGCGATCTCTGATGAGTTTATCTTCATCTGTATCGATATCGCGAACGGTTACTCAGAGCACCTAGTCGAGTACGTACAACGTGTACGTGCTGCATTCCCAGACAAAGTTATCTCTGCAGGTAACGTAGTAACTGGCGACATGTGTGAAGAGCTAATCCTAGCGGGCGCAGACATCGTGAAAGTGGGTATCGGCCCAGGTTCTGTATGTACTACACGTGTTAAAACAGGTGTAGGTTACCCACAACTTTCTGCAATCATCGAGTGTGGTGATGCAGCACACGGCCTTGGCGGCATGATCATCGGTGATGGTGGCTGTTCATGTGCGGGTGACGTTGCAAAAGCATTCGGCGGCGGCGCTGACTTCGTAATGCTAGGCGGTATGCTAGCAGGTCACGAAGAGTCAGGCGGCGAAGTGATCGAACAAGACGGCAAGAAGTTCATGAAATTCTACGGAATGTCGTCGAAGAGCGCGATGGACAAGCACTCTGGTGGTGTTGCTGGCTACCGCGCAGCAGAAGGTAAAACCGTACTTCTACCATTCCGTGGCAGCGTTCACGGTACTATCCAAGACATCCTTGGCGGTGTTCGCTCAACATGTACTTACGTAGGTGCAGCAAAGCTTAAAGAGCTAACCAAGCGTACTACGTTCATCCGCGTACAAGAGCAAGAAAACAACGTATTCGGTAAAGAATAAGTTTTTGCTTAAATAGAAATAGATAGATTAAGAGCCGCAGTTTGCGGCTCTTTTTTTTGATCAAAAAACGAAATGCAAAAAGACTGATACGGTAAATAGCCGTTACTTAAGTAAACTTAGAAAATACACTGACTATATTCAACACAATTATCAGAACATCTCACAAAAAACTCTCTTTATAATGAATTCTGTTATTAATGTGAGGTATTTATTGGGCTAAGGAATGCATTTTTACTGATTTAGTTAATTTAAAGCCTCTATTAGTGAAACTGACAAAAATGCTTTTTATATGATCGAGATTCGTTTTATAAGACACGGATATCTTAATCATGAAGCTACGTTCGATTATTTCCGCCTGCGCGCTACTAAGTTGTAGCCAAGCCTATGCTAATGAACCAGAAACGGTGACTTGCGAATCAAATAAACCAGGAACCGTGATGGTTCAAGAAGATGAATTGTTTGTGGTCGTCAATGACACGCTAATCCGCAATTCAGACTACTGGCAAAACTTTCTGGATGGCAACATTCTGCTCTGTACCAGTCATGTGACGGACATGAGTGACCTGTTCGCTAAAGACCAATACTTCAATCAAGACATCAGCCGCTGGGATACTTCCCGTGTTACCAACATGGACCGTATGTTCTCCGGCGCAAAACGCTTTGACCAAGATTTGACCTACTGGAACGTCAAGCGTGTCTCTCGTCATACCGACTTCGCTAAAGACAGTGGCCTGTCTGAAGATAACCTTCCAACTTTTACGCAATAACGTCTATTCAACCCTAGGAAAATACAATGAAAAGAACCATAGCCTCACTTCTTGTGGGCGCAGCCGCGCTCGCTAGCCAAACTGCTTTTGCTATTGATATCTCGGTAAAATGTCCTGACCAAGATGTTAACTCAGTGATGCTTGAAAATGGTCAAGTTTATGTCGTGGTCGATAATACACTTATTCAAGATCAGACTATGTTGGATTATCTGGAGCGAGGACAAATTCGGTTTTGTACCACACAGGTGACTAATATGAGGGGCGTATTTTCTAAACGCCAATCGTTTAACCCTGAAATGTTTAATGCTGATATCGGTGATTGGGATACCTCGAATGTGACGGATATGGCTTTCCTATTTAATAAAGCAAAATCATTTAACCAAGATATTAGTGATTGGGATACATCAAGAGTTACAGATATGACCCATATGTTTGCCTTCGCAAATGCCTTTAATCAAGATATAGGTCATTGGGATACCTCGAATGTGACGAAAATGATAAATGTGTTTTATGGTGCAGACGCCTTCAATCAGGATATAGGTTATTGGGATACGTCCAATGTTACGGATATCAGTGGCATGTTTGCCTCCGCAGATGCCTTTAATCAAGATATAGGTTATTGGGATACGTCCAATGTGACACAGATGAAGTTTACATTTCAGAATGCAAAAAACTTTAACCAAGATATAGGTCATTGGAATACATCGAATGTGGTGTCTATGTATCAAATGTTTGATTCCGCGGATACCTTTAACCAAGATATAGGCCATTGGGATACGTCGAAAGTAGTGTATATGTTTCGAATGTTTTATCGCGCGAGCGCATTTAACCAAGATATAGGTCATTGGGATACATCAAGAGTTCTGGATATGGGAGATATGTTCAGAGATGCAAAAACATTTAACCAAGATATAGGCCATTGGGATACGGCAAATGTAGAGCACATGACAAGAATGTTTTATGGCACAAGTGCGTTTAACCAAGATATAGGCCGTTGGGATACATCGAATGCGACATCTATGAACTACATGTTTGCAGGTGCAAGAGCATTTAACCAAGATTTAACCAATTGGAACGTGAGTAAGGTAACTGAGCATACTGACTTTGCGAAAGGCAGTGCTCTGTCTGAAAAACACCTGCCGTATTTTGTAGACTGATTCCCGTTTCGGTTTAACTAAACAAAGGTCAGTGTTGATGGATTCAACGCTGGCTTTTTTGTTCCTGTATTTTCTTTACACATCATTCAGTTGCAGTGCTTTAAAATGGTCGATGTAATCATCTACTGCTTTAAGTACCGACTTTTTGATTTCAAGGATTTGCTTAGAGTGCGGATTCCACAAAGCAAAAGAGAACTTTAGTCCGTGCTTGAGTTCTCGAGGTTTAAGTGGCTGCAAGTTTTCTGTGACGTATTGAGACTCTGAAAGCACCTTTGGTAACCATGCCCAGCCTAAGCCGGATTGAATGAGTTTGATCGTGAGTGCGAGTTGATCAACTTCTTCATTGTCAGCCGATACAATGAGCTTTTCTTTTAACCCTTCATGCACAAATGCTCTAAGAACAAATTGTCTGGTAGTTCTGAGCGCATTTAATACCTTATCATCAGGCAATTGAGAGAGGGGGCTGCCTTTTTTAACGAACGGCAAAAATTCCATATGACCGATAAAGGTAGCGTCTTTACCATACATTCCTTTGCCTTGATCAATGTGTACTAAACCAAAATGAATATCGCCATTATTAATACCCTCTTCAACTTCCGCTTTTGTTTTTACTAGAAAATTCACCTTCATATTCGGGAAGTCGTTAGCAAGCTGCATTCGAATGGTCGCGAGCATCCCGTGGGGCACAACGCTTGAGTGGGCAAAGGTGATTCCCTCCAGTCCTCCATAGGCCAAGCTAAGGGCGATTTTGTCGAAGGTGTCAGATTGCGCAATCGTTGCTTTGGCGTAATGGTAGAGCAAGTGCCCTTCTTCGGTTGGTTCGACATTACGACCAATTCTCTCAAACAGTTCTACCGCGAGAATATCTTCCATGTTGGCGATAACTTGGCCTGTTGTCGTGCGATGTTTACCGAGTTTGGCTGCTGCTTTGCTAAAGGAGCGCTCTTCGTACACCGTCACAAATGCCAGTAATTGTTCAATGCTGGTGCTCATATTGGATACTTCCTTTTCCTCGATGTCGTCTATCTAAAACTTATCACTACGCTTATAAACTGCCATTTATTAAGCTTATTGCTGTGATGTGGTCGAGTTAATTTGGACGGATAGCGTCCGTCATAACGCATTTATTGCGTTTCAAATTCATCGCTAATATGAACTGCATCAACACGCAGGACATGGCGATGAACCAATGGTGCTGCGAATTATTTCCATATCAAATCACCAATAAGGTAAACACAATGACTGATTACACCAATATTGACCGCGAAGTAGATCAACTATCAGAGGTTATTTGGGGAATGGCATCTCAGGTCTGGGATTATGCAGAGCTCAGCTATGAAGAGTTTGAAAGCTCGGCGTTAGAAAGTTCTGTTCTTGAAGCGCATGGTTTCACTATTGAACAGCGCAATATTGCTGATCTAGCAACATCGTGGGTGGCGACGTGGGGGCAGGGTAAGCCTGTGGTTGGCTACCTTGTCGAATTTGACGCTTTGCCAGATTTGGGCAATGACACGGTTCCTCACAAAACGCCGGCTAAAAGCGGCAACACAAATGGTCATGGTTGTGGTCATAACCTAATTGGTTCTTCTTCAATTGGCGCTGCAATTGCACTCAAGCAACATATGGATAAAGAGGGCATTCAAGGAACAATCAAGGTTTACGGCTGTCCTGCAGAAGAGTCACTAAATGGTAAGAACTACATGGCAGCGACAGGTGTGTTTGATGAGCTTGATGTATGTCTGCATAACCACCCAGCTATGGTGAACGCGGCAGTAAACTTCCATTCTACCGCTTCTATCGATCTTATCGTCGAGTGGCACGGTGTAACGGCTCACGCTGGTGCTGCTCCTTGGGACGGCCGAAGCGCGCTTCATGCTGCTGAAGTATTTATTGTTGCGGCTAACATGATGCGAGAGCAATTGGAGCCAACAGGCCGTCTCCATTATCAAATCCTTAATGGTGGTTCAGCTGTAAATGTGGTGCCTGACTATGCAAAAGTGTTAGTACGTTATCGAGGCAAAAGCGCGGAGAATGTTCGTCAACACAAAGCGTGGTTAGAGGACATAGCAAAAGGCGCGGCATTGGCGACACAAACCACAACGGAGGTGACAAACCTAGGTGGAATCTACGACTGTTTGCCAAATGATGTATTAGCAAGTTCTATCACCGAGCATCTGAATCGTTACTTTCCATTGAGTTGGACGCAAGAGGAGCAAGAATTCGCTAAGAGCATTCAACGAGAAATGGGTAAGCCTGAAGACGGCTTAGCAACCGATGTGATGGATGTACCACAAGGTATTGAAGTTGGTGGCTCAACGGATGTCGGGGATATCAGCTGGAATGTTCCGACAATGGGAATTGTTTACGCGGCTTGGCCTTTGCATATTCCACCACATCAATGGGGTTGTACGGCTTGTAACGGTATGAGTATTGGTCAGAAAGCAGGGCTGAATGCGGCACACGTCCTTGCAGCACAAGGGTTAGAGTTGATGACAAATACTGATTTACTAGAACAAGTTAAAGCAGAATTTGAGAACAAAAAAGCGGGTCGTGAGTATGTTTCATTGAACGACACCGTGACGAATCCACGTGGCATACTTAATGATGAGCAAGTTCATCACTATGAATGTTGCCTACACACTGCGCTAGAACATTTAGGCGTGTGTCACCACTAATGACAATGGCGGGTGAGGTCAATCTTCACCCACAATCCTTCCTATGTTTTGCTGGCGAGAGAGTGTGGGCATGTTTATTACGACAGTTTTTTTGATTGAGACCATTACGGTTCTCGGTACGGCTGCTTTTGCTTTATCAGCAGTTTTTGCTGCAAGTGAAAAGAAAACCGATGTTTTTACCGTGCTGGTTTTAGCCGTCACCACCGCTGTTGGAGGGGGTACCATACGAGACTGTATGCTAGATGTTCCAGTATTTTGGTCTCAAGATATTTATCTCGTCTGGATTGCCATAGCGAGTGGTTTGATTGGATTTATTTGCTTTTCTCTCATAAAGAAAAATTGGATGAATAAAGTCAATCTGTATGTCGATTCTGTAGCGTTAGCAATGTTCTCAATTCAAGGAACAGAAAAAGCGTGGAGCTTAGGTTTTGGTCTACCCGTTGCTCCTATTCTCTTGGGAGTAATTACTGCGGTAGGTGGTGGGATAGTCAGAGACGTTTTGATTCAGCGTCCAACCTTGTTTTTATCTAAAGAGCTTTACGCTATTCCTGTGGCGATAGGTTGTACACTGCATGCGGTTGTCTTGTCTTTCGCGCCCCAACTTGCTGACTTCAGTGCGGTGGGGGCAATCGTCTTGGTGATATACATGCGTCACCTTACTATCAATAAACATGTTCAGGTTCCAAGTTGGGCGATCATGAGATAACCACGTTCGAATTGAGCTTGCTATTCGGTCAAAAAACGCAAAAGTTGCATTATTAAAACTAAATCGTTCTTGAATGCTATTTATGGTCTTTATCCATTCCTTAAGATGACTTTTTGTTATTGGCTCACGGAGGAAAATGTGCCTAATAAAGATTATCTTGAGTTGGCGAAACAAGCTGCTGCAAATGAGAGGGAATATGAGTGGGGATTAGCGTGTGAGTTTTGGCTCGCAGCTGCAACCAAAGCACCAGAAAATAGTAGCAATAAGCATTGGGCGTTGTTGCGGTCGGACTTCTGCCGAGGGCGTACTCGAGAAAATGGCTTTTACTTTCCATCGGAACCTTCTATTCAAATCAGGGAGAGTAAAATTGCAATGAGTAGTCTCTCATCTTTCAGAGGAACGGTGTTTAGTTAAATACCCTTTAAATATAATCAAAAAAACGACACGGAACGAGTCTCTCATGTTTTCTGTGGTTCTTTATATTCTGTCAGAAAATTCTGAGAGTGGTGCGCACATATATCTAAAAAAGATAAAATTAAATAACCTCCTTTAATAGTTGGCTGCATTATTTAATAAAGGGCATCAATAGAAATGCTCTGCAGGAATAATGTGATATCTGTTCTAAATACTCATGTCAGCAATGGATATTTTGATTGAAAGGGGGAGTCATATGGCGTATTGCTTTAAAGACGAGTTAAGTCGTTGGGTTGAAACGAGAGGCATTTCTCGAAAAGATGTTATTGCGTTGCTGCAAAACAACTATTACGAAGAGTTCAAAGGACTAGACTCTATTACCTTGAGTAGGTGGTTTACTGGAAAAAGCGTCCCACCAATCTACAAACAGTTCTATATCGCTAAGTGTTTGGAAATGGATTTGGTGGAAGTTCTATTAAGAATGGATCTTTCTAAAGCTCGTTACTCGAACAAACATGATGTGGTGATCAGCACACTCGTAAAAGCGCTCGATTTTTCAATATCTAATCTCTCATATCGTAAGGTATCTGGGCCACCAAAGAGTGAAATTAAATCGCTGTCTTTGAATGAATACGCGGATATGTTTAAAGAGTTTAATCACAATATCTCTCCTTTAGCGCGTTTTTATCAGGATCTGCAAGACAAAGGCAATGATGTTAAATATCAATGTGTTTTGATTAAAAACGAGCAAGAGGCCATTGTTGGTCATTGGTATGGCCTCGTGAATATCGATAGCATTAATGGCCTACCTTCCTTTATTAGTATGTCTCAGGAAGAAGCGGAAAAAAGCTGTCTGATTGGTGTAGGGTACTTTACAAGTTCAGCCCACTATTTTGAGTTGATTGTGCAGGCTCTTTGTTATTACTTAATTCGTTATTCAAGTAAGAAAGATTATGCGTATTTCTTTATTGTCGATTTTCAACCCTTAATTGCCTTTAGCAAATTGGTGTTTAATGCGGAAGAAGTAAAGTACTACCCACCGAAAGAGAAAGGCAGCATGGGCGTATATCTGTTTAAACACAATATTATTAAGTCTATCTCCAATCCTGTCTTATTAAAGAAGGTGAAAGACAAACTAGAGTGTTTAGCGAATTGTGATCCTGAATGTAATTTGTGTAATCTGCGGGATTTTAAGCCTATGGCGGCACTGATAGAGGTGCTCGCAAGTTAATATCTTCATTTCTTCATTGTCGCGAAATGGCAATTCTATTCCCGAGTCACTCGATATGATGCACCTGTATTGAGACAACTGACTCGGAGATAGAAACCATGAGTATCGTAATTAAAAATGCAAACGTGTTTAACGGTGTGGATGAGCAACTTCTGAAGAACGTGGACCTTCTGATTGAAAACAACTTGATCACACAAATCGGGAAAGTGGATGACTCGAATGCTGAGCAAATCATCGATGCCGAAGGCAAAACGGTGATGCCTGGGCTGATTGATGCGCACGTACACATCACGCTGTCAGCACCATTTAATGTGATTGACACTATGACACGTGAAGAAGTCGCGATTCGATCAGCGAAAATCTCAGAAGAGATGTTGATGCGCGGTTTCACGACCATTCGTGACGTGGCAGGTAATACATTAGGTTTGAAAAACAGCATCGATAATGGTTATGCAAAAGGTCCGCGAATTTTGCCTTCAATGGCAGCCATCTCGCAAACGAGTGGTCATGCAGACTATCGCCAAAACCAAGCTCAAGAGCGTTTAGCGAATGGCCACGAAGATTCGCCAATGATGAAGCTAGGCGCGATGAAAGTGGCAGATGGTCGTGCAGAAGTATTAAGAGCCGTTCGTGAACAGCTATTTAAGGGCGCATCACAAATCAAAATCATGGCTGGTGGTGGTGCGTCTTCTACCTTTGACCCACTTGATACGCTGCAATACACGCTTGATGAGATGAAAGCAGCGGTAGAAGCAGCGAGCGACTACGGTACTTATGTCGCGGCGCACATTCATACGCCAGATGCGATGCGCAGAGCTGCTGAGGCAGGGGTGATGTCATTCGAACACGCAACGATTATGGATGACGATATCGCTCAGACGATTAAAGAAAAAGGCATTTGGGTAATCCCTTCATACTTTACATCCTCTTTGATCGCTGAGCGTAAAATCCCGCTACCGAATGAGGAAACTTATCGAAAAACCGAACGTGTTGGTAAAGCGATGTTTAAGTCTGCTGAGCTAATCAAGAAGTACGATATTCAAAACCTCGCGTTTGGTACAGACTGCGTTGGCGAGACAAATGTTCACGCAACACAGCTAAATGAATTGGGAGCGATTGAGAAAACGTTCGATACCATCACGGCACTTCGTATGGCAACGTCAAACTGTGGTCGTTTGTTCGAGATGTCGACTTACCAACACCCATACCAAGAAGGTAAGTTAGGTCAAATCGTGGAAGGTGCTTACGCAGACTTGTTGATCGTCGATGGCAACCCTCTAGAAGGTGTGGAATGTGTGGCAAACACAGATACACAGAAGTTGATCATGAAAGACGGTGTCGTGTACAAGAACACGCTATAAATCTTAACACCTCCTAGGCAAAGGCGCTCACTGAGCGCCTTTTTTGCGTGTTAAGAAAAGTGAAGCTCAACCTGTGAACGGTTTTTAGACTCAACCTTAACCCAGCTCTAAAGCCGTTAAACCTTCCTGCCACTATCTTCACAAGATCACCTCACATTGATCTCAAAGCTCCTCTTGTTAGTCTTTTTATATTGCCTATCCAGAGTGCCTCAGAACGTTTCTAGCATTGAGCCTCACGTTGGCTTAGTTCCCTAAGAGCTTAAGTAAAACGTCTTGAGTGACTCAACATAGGAGTCAATAAGAGGTACCGATTCTCTTTTTAATTGGTTCATAACTAGCATTGGTTTGCTTTGTTCTGAGCGCCAAGTGTAAAGAAGGAGCGAGGGGAAAGAAGGGCGCGATAGGGAATTAAACTTGGGGATAGGACATACAAAAAACCGCACCTTGAAAGGCGCGGTTCTAGTTAAAAGTAATGCGACAGAGTGAGTTCGAATCAGCTTACTTCATCACATAGCGGTAAGTTTTGATTGCCAACCAAGCAAAGGCTTTGAATAAAATTTTTATGGTCTTGAAGGCAACTTTACCGATGGTCAGCATCAGCTCACCAGCAACGGTTAGACAAGTGTGTAGATCAGTTTGTTTGAACTCTGCGTAAGTCATTTTGGTCTCTCATTTTTTAAGTGGGGGACTCCTGTCGCTCAATGCATACCCTGTAGCGGTATAGTAGAAATAAGCGTGAATGGGGACTTACCATTTGGCGCCACTTCGCACGTAAAGATAAAAAAGTAATATCGATTGGAACGGTTATAAATAGTCGGGGTGAATTTGTGATGAGTGGATTAAAGATACAAAAAAGCCACCACTAAACAGTGATGGCTTTAAGGATTTTGGTTCGATTAGTATTTTACAAACAACATCTTTCTTAAGCTATTGCATCGTGATTTATCCAGTGGATCGCCAAGATATTCTCCATCTTCAGCGGCTTTCTTCATCACTAGGGCTCTCGCTCGATCACCGCTGTCTAGCTCTTGATACTCTTCCAGTGTTTTGAGCTTCAATAAACGGTATTTCGATTTGTCTTTGCCAGAGGCGACGCGATCGTAGCAGTAACTCATCGCGCCTGCGTTTGCACCAATCTTGCTGGCGTCGGTAATCGCATAAGCGTTAAAACCAATAGTGCTTGTAAGTAAAATCAAAAGGGCATTACGTGCTTTCATTTCTCTTTCCTAATTCAATCAAGTTGCTGAATAAGATAAAGGGCAACGACGTCTAAAAATTGCCATTAAGCGACATAAACGAAGAAACGAATAGCGATGATGGTTTGTCAGCGGCATGTCAGTGATTAAGGTGTGGCGCAAAGTGGTAAATCTTAACAACCTGAATTCAATAACCTTTGCTCATCGAATTATTCGGAGCACGCATTATGAATGCGAGAAAGTTTACTAACGACACCAAGCGCAAGTTACTTCCTTTTGTTTATCTATTGACGCTGACTGGCTGGGGAATTTACACGCTCACACATGATTACAGTTGGCAGGCATTGTTGCTGTTCGTTATCGGCTTATTGATGGTATTGCGCAACTACCACTTAGAAAGTGAACGCATTGACGAAAAGATCGCAAGTATTGCCGCACACTCGGTGATTGGTGTCGTCATTCTCGATCAAGATTTACGAGTCGATTTTGCGAACAAGAGTTTTTCTAAGCTGACAGGCTATACACGCGAACAACTGAATGGTGAAAACCTGCAACAGTATGGCTTCAGCTGTTTGAACAAGGCGATGACCAAGTTAGGCGCGAAAGCCAACTGGAAAGGTGAAATCAAAGTGACCAATCGTTTTGGTGACCATCTAACGCTAGATACGCACATTACTCATTATAAAATGGGGATGGGAATGAGCGACCGTTATGTGCTTAGTTTCCGAGACATCAGCCATCGAGTGCGGTTGGAGAATAAACTGAAGAACCTTGCCGAAAAAGATCCACTAACGGGTTGTTGGAATCGCCGTCGTTTCGACAAGGAGCTGGCGCGTCATGCGAGTATTGCTGATCGTTACGCGGTGTCTAATACCGCATTGGCTATTATCGATATAGACCACTTCAAGCAGATTAATGATAAACACGGTCATGATGTTGGGGATGAGGTGATCAAAGACCTCGGGAACTTGATGAAAGCACAGTGCCGAGAGACAGACATTGTCGCGCGTGTTGGCGGTGAGGAGTTTGCCATCATCATGCCAGAGACTAATACTCGCAATGCATTTGAAGCGATTTATCGTCTTAAAGAAATTATTCAATCGAAAAGTGTATTGGGTATTACGATCAGTGGCGGAATTACGACGATCAACCGTTCTGTAGAGCAAAGCTATCGCCGAGCAGATAAAGCGCTTTATCGTGCGAAAACATTGGGTCGAAACCGAGTGTGTAGCTCTGAAGATGAATCGATACAACAAGCAAGTGCCAAGGCTGAACTGAGCGAGAAACATAGCTCACGTCAATGCAATGTGCTTTGACTATCTTCTCAGCATTGACGCTCTATACTTCTATCAGTACTCTCGCTTAAAAGGAAATACCTGAATTAGGAAGTTATGGTTTATGTATAAGTGCATGGTTGCATTAAAATTCAAACTCGTAAGCCTTGATCACCTACAGAGACACTTATGAGATCGATCACCAGCGTACGATTGATTTGTGATGCCGCACAGAAGCGAGGTATTCCTTTAGAGGAATGCTTAGCGGGCACAGGGCTGACAGAACAAGACCTTGTCAAAGACGATCTTAAACTCACCATGCCGCAAGAAGTCGCGGTGATAGAAAACTACGTCAAACTGGCGCCAAGTGAAGTGGGGCTCGGTGTTGAAATCGGTCAGCAAATGCATGTGAATGTGTTCGGAATTTGGGGATTTGCGATATTAACCAGTCCGACGATGCGTGCTGCGTTCAACACAGCAATCGACTATGTCGCGCTCTCTTTGGTGATAGCCAAACTGACTTTCAAAGAGACGCAAGAAGGTGGTGAGCTGAGCTTTGGCATGTCTGGTTTGTCTGAGCGAGTAACGCCTTTCATCTTAGAGAGGCATACCGCCGTTACGCTTAACTTTATGCGTGAAGCATTACCTTTGCCCGCACTGGAAGACCTTTATCTGAAAACCACACTAGATAACCCGGATCACATCGACAAACTTAGTCAGGTTCTTGGTATTCATGTTAAAGGCGGGCAATCACACCATGCGTTGGTGATTCCCCATTCTATGCTCAATCAGCCACTGCCAAAAAGCGATCCGGTTACCTTGAAGTTCTGTCTGGAGCAGTGTGATGCCATTGTAGCTCAGGGAGAAGACGAAGAGAAGCAGTGGACCGAGCGCGTGAAAGAAGTGGTTCTCGAAGATATCGCAGAAGAGAAGACGCTCAGTGCGGTCGCCGACAAACTCTCAATGACAGAGCGAACCTTAAGAAGACGTTTGAGTGACGAAGGGACAACTTATCGAGAACTGTATGCCAACACGCGTTTGACCATTGCGCGGCAGTTACTTGAAGCTTCCTGCTTGAACGTAGAAACCGTCGCATGGCGAGTGGGGTATGCCGAGCCAGCCAGCTTTGTTCGAGCATTTGTAAAGCAGTTCGGCTTCTCGCCTGGCAGTATTAAGAAAACGTGTTGACCACAAATAGCCCTAATGACTCTTAGCGTCATTAGGGCTATTTGGTTTTAGAATTTCTTCAGACGATTCAACTGAAAGTTGGTGAAGAAGTTGAACATCTTATTTCCCCAAGGTGCAGAGATGTACTGGCTCGCATCGAAGCGACCTTTGATCACAATCGATTTTGCTTTCGAGAAGTTCAAGAAGCCTTCTTTGCCGTGGTAGTGCCCCATGCCTGAAGGCCCTACACCGCCAAAAGGCATATCATCGACCATGGTATGGGTCATCACTTCATTGATACACACGCCACCTGAATGTGTGTTTTCTACCACTTTCTCAACGCGGCTCTGATCCCAGTCGAAGTAGTACAGAGCAAGCGGTCTATCTTTGCTTTGGACGTATTGAATGGCGTCGTCAAGCGTTTCGTAAGGTACTAGCGGCAAAATTGGACCAAAGATCTCTTCACGCATCACTCGCATGTCGTGAGTGACATTTTTAACCACATGCATAGGCAGCTTTCGAATCCCAGAGAAGTCTTCGTTTGCTGGGTTTATCACCATCACTTCTGCGCCTTTTTGTTTCGCGTCAGCAATGTTGTCAGCCAATCTATCGCGCTGCCTCTCTGTAATGATGGAGGTGTAATCCGGGTTGTCACGCATGGTTGGATAATGCTTGGAGATGGCGTTTTTGAATGCTTCTGCAAACTCATCCACCTTTCCATTTGGCACTAAAATGTAGTCGGGTGAGACGCAAACTTGTCCAGCGTTGAGACCTTTACCAAAAGCGATGCGTTTAGCTGCTTCTTCAATAGGGAAGTCTTCGTGGATGATTGCAGGAGATTTGCCGCCCAATTCTAGGGTCACAGGAGTCAGGTTCTGTGCTGCCGCCTGCATTACAATGCTACCCACCTGAGTTGAGCCAGTGAAAACAATATGGTCAAACGGCAATTTGGTGAATTCGGTCGCGACTTCAACACCACCATTGACCACGACAACCTCGTCAGAGGTGAAATATTCGGAGATCATTTGCTTCATCACTTCCCCCGTCTTTGGGGCAAATTCAGAAGTTTTGATCATGGCCAAATTACCCGCCGCCAGCGCACCAGCCAAAGGTGACAAACCTAAGAAAATAGGGAAGTTCCAAGGCACAACAATGCCGACGACACCGAGTGGTTGGTAATGCACTTTGGTTTTCGCGCCGAACAACATCAAAGGCGTTTTGCGACGAGATGGTTTCATCCACTTACGCAGGTTTTTCTTGTTGTAATGAATTCCTTCAAGAATAGGCAGAAGCTCGATCATCAAGGTTTCAGCACTTGAGCGCCCATTGAAATCTTGATCTACCGCGTCTATGAGACGGTCTTGATAGGCTAACAAAGCCGAGTGCAGTCTTTGAAGACGTTCAATACGCATGCCAGCGCTTGGATTTGGAATGGTTAAGAAAGCACTTTTCAATGTTTCTAACGTTGGACGAAGCGCCGCTTCTGGTTGGTCAATGTCGTAAAGTGGTTGAGCTGACATATCTGACTCCTCATTAGTATCTGCGTTTATGGAATTCAGTATGTCTTTAGCAAAGTGAACTTCACATGTTGATAGCGGACATTTTATTGTCCAAACCGGACAACAAAAACAAAGAATGTCATCAAACTGAACGATCTTGACTGCCACAAGGTGTTTACATCCTGGTGCAATGAACTTGATGTGATGAAGCGGTATGCCATTCCTTGGTCAATTAACAAACTTAAAAATAAAATGTGTAGAAAATATTTGAGCTCATTGTATTTGTCTTTGTTTGTACTTTTGATAAGAACGGGGCTTTCATGAGTCTTTGTATCTATAATTTGCGTTGTAAAAACTCTACTTATTGACTTTAAAGGTTTTAATTTTTCTGTTTTTACGTATTAAATCTTCGTAAGTTCTATCTTTTCTCAAGTTTTAGTAATGATTGTAGTCGAAATGATTCGGCTGTATCTGTCATTTTTTCTAGATAATTAGTTTGAGTTCGAACTAAATTTAAGGCATTTTATATTTAACTAACCGTTCAATTAAAAATAACAAGGATGCAAAATGCCCAAGGTTGGGATGCCTGAAATCAGAAAACCGCAGCTAGTCAAAGCGACGATGTCGGTCATCGACAGAGTAGGTTTGCACGCCGCGAGTATCTCGTTGATCAGCAAAGAAGCAGGGGTATCAACAGGGATCATTAATCACTATTTCGGTGGAAAGCACGGCTTGTTAGAAGAGACCATGCGTGAAATCCTGCGCCAGCTTTCTGCCACCATCAAAGAGAACTTAAGCCAGCTGCCAGCTGATGCGCATCATCAACGTATTAATGCCATCATCGACGGCAACTTTGTGGGTTTCCAAGCCGAGAACCAAGTGGCAAAAACTTGGTTGGCATTCTGGTCGTACTCCATGCATGACGCGCAGCTCAAACGTCTGCAGCGAGTGAATGAACGACGACTCCTTTCTCACCTAAAAAAAGAATTAAAAGCTTTGCTGGATAATGACCAAGCAGAGCTAGTAGCGCATGGTATTGCGTCACTGATTGATGGCATTTGGCTGCGTGGAACGCTCAACCCGCAAGGCATCGATGCCGAGAATGCACGCGTCATCATCAACGACTATCTCGACAAACAGCTCACGTTCTACTCAAAACTAAAATAAAGAGTCAAACCTTCAAATGGATATGAAAGCACACTACATCGATGGTGCGATGCACCTAGGATGCTCAGAAGAACACTTCACCACATACAATCCCGCCAATGGTGAGCCGCTTGCGAATGTGAAGCAGGCTAACCAGCAAGATATGGAAGCGGCAATTGAATCTGCCAAGCGCGGTTTTGCGATTTGGTCTGCCATGACGGCGACAGAACGCAGTCGCATTCTACTTAAAGCGGTGGCGTTACTTCGTGAAAGAAACGACGAGTTGGCAGCACTAGAAGTTGCAGATACAGGCAAGCCAATTCAAGAAGCGAATTGCGTAGACATTGCCACGGGCGCCGATGTCATCGAGTACTACGCAGGTCTTGCGCCTAGCATGCATGGCGAACAGCAACCGCTGAATGAATCACAGTTTTTCTACACTCGCCGCGAGCCTCTAGGCATTTGTGCGGGTATTGGCGCATGGAACTACCCAATTCAAATCGCGATGTGGAAATCTGCCCCTGCACTTGCTGCGGGTAATGTGATGATCTTTAAGCCATCAGAAGAAACTCCGTTAACCGCACTCAAACTAGCAGAAATCTACAGCGAAGCAGGGTTGCCAGATGGCGTGTTCAACGTTATTCAAGGTGATTACCGAGTAGGGCAAATGCTCACCGCACATCCTGACATCGCTAAAGTCTCTTTCACGGGTGAATCGGGTACGGGCAAAGTCGTGATGGGTGACAGCGCCGCGACGCTGAAGCAAGTCACAATGGAGCTTGGCGGTAAATCGCCAATGATCATTTTTGATGATGCCAAGCTAGACGACGCGGTTTCTGCTGCAATGGTTGCGAACTTCTATACCCAAGGTGAGGTTTGTACACACGGTACTCGCGTGTTCGTTCATGAAGGTATCTATGATGAGTTTGTCGCTCAACTTAAGAAGCGTACTGAGCTGCTGGTGGTTGGCGATCCGCTTGATGAGCAAACTCAAATTGGCGCGCTGATTTCTAAAGAGCATGAATCAAAAGTCCTTTCCGCAATTGAACAAGCGAAAGCAAGCAAAGCAACGCTACTAACCGGCGGATACAAAGTCACAGAAAACGGTTTGGCGAGCGGCAATTTTGTTGTGCCAACGGTTTTCATTGATTGCGAAGACGAAATGCCGCACGTGCAGCAAGAGATCTTTGGTCCCGTAATGTCAGTGCTTAAGTTCAGTGACGAGGACGAAGTGATTGCTCGTGCTAACAACACCGATTACGGACTTGCAGCTGGTGTGTTTACGCAAAACCTCTCTCGTGCACACCGCGTGATTCATCAAATTCAAGCAGGTATTTGTTGGATTAACACCTGGGGAGATTCCCCAGCTGAAATGCCAGTTGGCGGTTACAAACTGTCTGGCATTGGACGTGAAAACGGCGTTGAAACCCTCAAGCATTACACCCAAACCAAGAGCGTGTTAGTGCATTTGGGTGATTTCGATAGCCCTTACGCCTAATCAGTCAGGAGGATTTGTAATGCAACAACACTACGATTACATCATCGTCGGTGCTGGCTCGGCAGGCTGTGTTTTGGCGGATCGCCTGAGTGAAAGCGGTCAGCACCAAGTCTTACTGTTGGAAGCGGGTGGCTCAGACAAGAGCATCTTCATCCAAATGCCAACGGCGCTGTCTTACCCAATGAATACTGAAAAGTACGCATGGCAGTTCGAAACTGTAGCTGAAGAGGGTTTAGACGGACGCCAACTGCATTGTCCACGCGGCAAAGTGTTAGGCGGAAGCTCTTCGATTAACGGAATGGTTTATGTTCGAGGTCATGCTTGTGACTTTGACGAATGGGAAGCAGAAGGCGCAAAAGGCTGGAACTACCAAGCTTGTCTGCCGTACTTCCGTAAAGCGGAAACGTGGACAGGCGGCGCAGACGAATACCGTGGCGACAGCGGTCCGGTAGGGACATGCAACGGCAACGACATGAAGCTTAATCCACTTTACCAAGCGTTTATTGAAGCAGGCAAAGATGCGGGCTACCCAGAAACACAAGATTACAACGGTTATCAGCAAGAGGGCTTCGGTCCGATGCACATGACGGTAGATAAAGGCGTGCGCGCTTCTACCTCTAACGCTTACTTAAGCCGTGCAAAAAAGCGCAGTAACTTCACCTTGATGAAAGGCGTAACGGCTCACCGTATTTTGCTGGAAGGCAAGAAAGCGGTCGGCATTGAGTTTGAGCAATCTGGCAAGATCAAACAGTGCTTTGCTAACAAAGAAGTGGTGTCGAGCGCGGGTTCTATCGGTTCGGTACAACTACTGCAACTCTCGGGTATTGGTCCTAAGACTGTGCTTGAGAAAGCGGGCATTGAAGTGAAACACGCTCTTGAAGGTGTGGGTAAGAACTTGCAAGACCACCTTGAAGTGTACTTCCAGTATCACTGTAAACAGCCGATCACGCTTAACAGCAAGTTAGGTTTGATCAGTAAAGGTTTGATTGGTACGGAATGGATTCTGACACGCAAAGGTCTGGGCGCAACCAACCACTTTGAATCGTGTGCGTTCATCCGTTCTCGTGAAGGGTTGAAATCGCCAAACATTCAATATCACTTTCTACCAGCGGCAATGCGCTATGACGGACGCGCGGCATTTGATGGTCACGGCTTCCAAGTGCATGTTGGTCCAAACAAGCCAGAGAGTCGCGGTAGTGTCGAAGTGGTTTCTGCCAACCCAAATGACAAGCCAAAAATCGAGTTCAACTACATATCGACGGAACAAGATAAGCAGGATTGGCGAGACTGTATTCGCCTAACGCGTGAAATCCTCAACCAACCAGCAATGGATGCGTTTCGGGGTGAAGAGATCCAGCCCGGTCTTAACATCACCAGCGATGACGCGATTGATGAATGGGTAAAGCAAAACGTGGAAAGTGCTTACCACCCATCGTGTAGCTGCAAAATGGGCGCAGACGATGACCCAATGGCAGTTCTGAATGAAGCCTGCCAAGTGCGTGGTTTTGAAGGCTTGCGCGTGGTGGATTCATCCATCTTCCCAACTATTCCAAATGGCAACTTAAACGCACCAACCATCATGGTCGCAGAGCGTGCAGCGGACATGATCTTGGGGAACGTACTCGAAGAATCGAATAACACACCAGTTTGGATTGCTCCGAACTGGCAAGAGACGCAAAGAATGCGTCCGCCGAAAAGAGACTTAAGCTCAATCTCATAAAGTCAGCAATCATTACAAGGAATTTAAACATGTCTACGATGACAAAAATCTTTTCATCTATCGCGCTGAGTGCAGCAGCGACAGGTGCTTACGCTAACCAATGTGAAACTGTTCGATTTGCCGATGTCGGCTGGACGGACATTACTGCAACTACTGCTGTTACCTCTGAGCTGCTAAAAGGCTTGGGCTACAAAACCAAGACCGACCTTCTGTCTGTACCTGTGACGTACTCTTCAATGGCAAACGGCGACATTGACGTGTTCCTAGGTAACTGGATGCCAACCATGGAAGGCGATATCGCCAAATATCGTGAAGCTGGCACAGTGGAAACCGTTCGCGCAAACCTAGAGGGCGCGAAATACACTCTAGCCGTGCCAAAGTATGTGTATGACGCAGGCGTGAAAAGCTTTGCTGACTTGGTAAAACATGCCGACAAATTTAAAGACCGCATCTACGGCATTGAGCCTGGCAACGATGGCAACCGTTTGATCCAAGATATGATCGACAGCGATGCATTCGGCTTGAAAGACTTCAGCCTAGTGGAATCAAGCGAAGCAGGCATGGTGTCTCAAGTGTCTCGCGCAGTGCGTCGTAACCAATGGATCGTTTACCTAGGTTGGGCACCACACCCAATGAACAGCAATGTTGAGATGGAATACCTATCTGGCGGTGACGACTTCTTTGGACCTAACTACGGTGGTGCCAATGTTTACACCAACGTGCGCCAAGACTACCTATCTGAGTGTCAAAACGTGGGTCAACTGCTTAAGAATCTAGAGTTCAGTCTAGAGATGGAAAACCAGTTGATGGAAGCGATTCTAAACCAAAAGCAGAAGCCAGCGAAAGCAGCACAAGAATGGTTGAATGCCAACCCACAACAATTTGAAGCGTGGCTAGAAGGCGTGAAGACGCTAGACGGCAAAGATGCAAAACAAGCGATTACTTCTTACCTAAAAACAAACGCTTAATCATTCCTCTCTTTAGGAAAAGGTGGGCAGCGATGCTCACCTATTAACACAAAGGTCTTATTGTGAATTTTATTACGGACAACAAACTTCCGTTGGGCGAATGGATGGAAACAGGCGTGGATTGGTTAACCATGAACGCGTCGGGTTTCTTTGATGCTATCTCTATTTTTCTCGAAACCATCATTCTATTCGTGGTGGATATTTTCAAATGGATGCCACCGGCAGCACCAATCATCATGACCGCAGCGATTGCGTGGTTCCTACACCGCAGCATTCCTTTAGTTGTGTTTATCGTGCTGGCGCTACTGACTATTCTTAACCTCGGCTACTGGCAAGAAATGCTGGAAACCTTTGTTCTCGTCTTCGCTGCGACAACGATTTCCGTATTAATTGGCGTACCGCTTGGCATTATGGCGGCGCATCGCCCGTGGTTGTATACCTTATTGCGCCCGATACTCGATTTAATGCAGACCGTACCAACGTTTGTGTATCTGATCCCTACATTGGTTCTATTTGGTTTAGGCATCGTTCCGGGTCTGATTTCCACCATTATCTTTGCCATCGCCGCGCCGATTCGTCTGACTTACCTTGGCATCACCAAAGTGCCAGAAGAGTTGATTGAAGCGGGTAAAGCCTTTGGTGCCAGTCGTATGAAATTGCTATTCAAAGTCGAACTCCCAGCAGCATTGCCAAGTATTATGGCGGGTATTACGCAGTGCATTATGTTGTCTCTTTCTATGGTGGTTATTGCTGCGCTAGTCGGTGCCGATGGTCTGGGTAAACCCGTCGTACGAGCACTGAACACGGTGAACATTTCTCAAGGCTTTGAAGCCGGTTTAGCGATTGTTTTGGTCGCGATTATTCTCGACCGTTTGTGCAAAGCACCAAACCAAAAGGAGGCATAACATGGATGCAATTACGATTGAAAACCTCGACGTTGTGTTTGGTCAGCAGCAAGAGCAAGCATTGGCGCTTTTAGACCAAGGTAAGTCTCGCCAAGAGATCATTGATGAAACCGGACAAGTGGTTGGTGTTGATAAGGTCTCAATGAGCGTCAAACAAGGTGAGCTCTGTGTATTGATGGGGCTGTCCGGTTCGGGTAAATCCAGCCTCCTTCGTGCCGTTAATGGTTTGAATGAGATCTCTCGCGGTTCACTCAAAATCAAAGATGGTGACGACATGGTAGAGCTTGCTAACTGTGACGAGCAGACTCTGCGTAACTTGCGTACTCACCGTGTATCGATGGTGTTCCAAAAGTTTGCGCTGATGCCGTGGTTAACGGTATTGGATAACGTGGCATTTGGTCTTGAGATGCAGGGCATTGGCAAAGCGGAACGTCGTAAAAAAGCGCGTGAACAACTTGAAATGGTTGGGCTAAGCGAGTGGGAGAGTAAATTCCCGCATGAGCTTTCTGGCGGTATGCAGCAGCGTGTTGGTTTGGCTCGCGCCTTTGCTATGGATACCGACATCTTACTAATGGATGAACCGTTTTCTGCGCTCGATCCGCTGATTCGCGCTCAGCTTCAAGATGAGCTGATTCAACTGCAAGAGAAGCTCAACAAGACGATTTTGTTTGTGAGCCATGACTTAGATGAAGCGCTGAAAATCGGTAACAACATTGCCATTATGGAGTCGGGCAAACTGATTCAACACGGCAAGCCGGAGCAAATCATCCTTGCGCCAGAAAACGACTATGTGGCGGACTTTGTTGCTCACACTAATCCGCTTAACGTATTGAAAGGTCGTTCACTAATGCAAGCGAGCACCGAGCTTAAGCAGCAGAATGACCGCGTATTGGTGTGTGCAGATAAGCAGATTTGGGTCGAGCAAGAGCCGAAAGGCTTAACGCTAGTGGATTCCGATAAGTCGTTGGTGAATTGGGAAAGTGGTTCAACCACACTCGACGACATTGGCGAAAGCACGGTTGTTCAAGCCAATCCAGATATCAGCATGCGTGAGGCGATTGAACTAAAGCAACGCAGCAACCAGCCGATATTGCTAGTAGAAGAGAACAAGCTAGTGGGCGTATTGAGTGATAACGAGTTGTACGATGCGCTGCTTGGTAACTTTAAGTCCAAGCAAGTGGCGTAGGCCGATTACACTTTCGAACAATAAAGAGCCGCTATCATGGCTCTTTTTTGTTTTAGTAGGGCGGCATCCTACATACACGATTAACGTGATTTCTGTAGTACGTTTAGCCTAGTTGAGTGTCAAACTCACTTAGGCAGATTTGTGGCATCTCTCGTCCAAAAACTCGTTGGAATTTCTGTATTCGCTTCTCTTCCTTTTGGTGACGCTTTGGCAGCAGAATTTGCTATACAAGGCTTATCAAAACCACTGGAGAAGAACCTAGAGTATTACCTCTCGCCATTAGCTGAAGTGCCGGCTGAAAACCTTTCTATTAGTCAACTCAACAAGCTGGTTAGGTCAGCGTTAAATCCTTTTGGTTACTACCATTCCGAGCTCAGAGTTCAGAGATCAGAGAATGATCTCATCACGCTTGAGGTTGACGCGGGGGAGGTGATGTTGGTCAAACAATCTAATATTGCTGTGTCGGGGGAGGCCAGTAACGATCAAGATTTCATCGAACTAATCAATCAAGCTCAACTTAAACAAGGGCAGCCGTTGCTTCATTCTGAGTACGATACGCTAAAGCGAAACTTGATTTCTTTGGCTCAGCAAAAAGGTTACTTGGATGGACGTTTTATCGAATCGTCTTTGGAAGTCATTCCAAGTTTGAATCAAGCCCATGTGAATCTGCATTTCTCTAGTGGTTCTCGTTACCAATTTGGAGAGCTGTCTGTTCTTACGTCGGGTATCGAAACGGCACGAATAGAAGCGATGAGAACATTTGAGCGGGGCGACGATTTTGACACTTTGAAATTGAGTCAATATCAGGCCGACCTCTCCAGTACTGATTGGTTTCGCAGTGTGATTGTGAAAGCGGATTTCGAGGAGATATCCGATGGTCATAAGGTGCCGATAGAAGTGCTCGCAGAGCCGAATTCACGCAATATTGTGGAGGTCGGTGGAGGGTATTCGACAGACTTGGGATTGCGCGCTTCGCTGAACTGGACCAAGCCTTGGTACAACGCACGTGGACACAGTTTTGAGGCACAAGCGTACGCTTCCAAACCGGAACAATCGCTATTACTTGGTTATAAAATTCCCACCCAAAATGTCCTGACGGATTACTACGGGATTCAGTTTGAATCTAAGCATGTCGATTATCGAGATACATCGAGTTTTTCTAATGATTTGTCGTTCGAAAAACACTGGCAGTTGGATAGTGATTGGCAAAGCACCATGCACGTTCGTTACTTGCAAGAAAGTTATCGACAAGCGTCGGAGAATAACGAGTCACAGTTGTTATTACCGGGGGTGACATTTTCGCTGCTTGATCGCAAGAATGACCAATTAGAAGTAAAGCACCGTCACGTTTACTCATTGGAATACTCAGACCCCAATTTTTTCTCCGATTCTCGTTTGCTGCGTATTGAGGGCAATAGTGTTCTGTCTTGGGATATTAGTGAAAAACACAAGTTTCACTTTCGTTCCAATGTTGGCATTAATGTCGCTGACACTTTGAGCGATATCCCATCATCATTACGCTTCTTTGCGGGAGGTGATGGCAATCTTCGTGGTTATGGTTATGAGTCTATCTCTCCGAGAGATGAAAATGGCGATTTAACCGGTGCTCGTTACATGTTTACTGCTGGGCTGGAATATCAATATCAGGTCTACCGCCAACTGTGGCTTGGGGCATTCTATGATGTCGGTGATGCCTTCAACGATAAGGTGGATTGGAAAAGTGGTACAGGGTTGAGTTTGATATGGAATTCAAAATACGTGCCCGTCAAAGTGGATTTTGCTTACGGGTTAGATGCTCCTCAAGGAGACCAATTCCGCGTTCACTTCTCACTAGGCACGCAGTTTTAGCGGGCATTAAAAAGGCTCTCATCCTTGCAGATAGAGAGCCTGTTTAATGCTTGATTGTTCAGAGTTCGAACTCCCCATTCAGTTTCTTGAATATCCAGTTAGGCGCCTTATGCCATCCACCATAGTTTGGATTCTTAGTATGGATTTCATTCATTGATTGCCACTGAGTTTGGCCTTGTCCATCTCGAGATACTCGCCAAAACAGTTCATCTTGTTGTCGGGTTAAGTAGTGCATGACATGTTCTGCAAAGGCTTCGCTTTGGACCAACACACCAAATTCCACATTGAGGAAATCCGATCTTGGGTCGAAGTTTGATGAGCCGATATAAGTCAGCCGATCATCGAGTATCACCGTCTTGTTGTGATAATAAGTATCCGCATGGAAGTAATGGTCATCATTTTTCGCTTGGTTTTTGTACTCAAGTATATGAACGCCCTTATCCAACAAGGTTTGGCGATGCTCTTCGTAATAAGCTGGAATAAAGCCAGAGTCATTAGATGCAGACGAGTTCGTCATTAACGTGATGTCCGCTTTTTGCTCCATCAAGGTATCAATAAAGGCAAATTCACCATCACTTGGTACCACATAAGGTGTTGATATCACTGCTTTGGATGCAGAGGTTATTTGTTGCCAAACTTGGTGTTCTGCACGTTTTCTAAAGTAGGGTTTGTTGTTTTCTAACTTGTCTAATGAGTCGAAAACGGGGGTGACTTGCGCAGTGATGAAGTCGGGACTGGTCAGTTGCTTAACTTGTTTTTCAACTTCCGCCAGAATGATGCTTTTGTCTTTCTCACCTTTATTAAGCGCTTTAGTAAACGCGGAATAGTTTGGGGTAACGTTAACGATGTTTTCTATTGGCGTAACATGCTGGCTGTCCCAAAGCTGTTGGTAGTTTTGGTCGAACGCTCGAATAATGCTGCCTTTGAACAAGACATCCATATCAAAGAAGTTGGCTATACGGCTGTAACCAAAATAGTCGTCGCCAATGTTACGTCCACCTAGAATCATCCATTGATGGTCGACGTTGAAGTACTTCTCGTGCAGACGATTGTCCAAACGTTGTTGGTGAGTAGAGAAGTTGACGGCGCGACCAATCCAACCTGACTTACGTGAATCAAACGGATTGAATAAGCGGATTTGAATGTTGTCGTGAGCGCTGAGATCTGCAAGCCATTTATCGTTAAACACCAATAAATCATCGAGAGTGAGTCGAATTTGCACGCCTCGATCTGCTGCTTGTTTGAGTTCATTGAGTAGCATCAAACCAAGCGTGTCAATCTCCCAAGAAAAGTAAGTCATATCGATGCTTTGCTGAGCATTTCTTACCAGCTCAACGCGACGCGCAAAGGCTTCCGGAGCGGTAGGAATTAAGTAAACTTTGGCTTGATGTTGAGTAGTTTGCCAATTGGCTTCAAAATCCGGTTCAACTTGCGGGTAGGGCTGGGCACAGCCAACCAATAGCACGCTGAAGATAAAGAGTAGCAGAGCACGAAGGGCGTTAGGAAACATGAGTAAACCTTCCTAATTATGTTCAAGGAATAAGGATGAAAAAAGCCAGCGAACTGGCTTTTAGGTATTCGGTAACGAGCTTTTAGTGACTGAAGATAACGTTACATGTGACTCAGAATCAGCCCAAGTTCCTCGAGACCGTTGAGGCGACCTTGGCGCAGTTTTGGATCGATGCCTGAGTGATGAGCATTGTCCCAGTCTTGTGTGGATTGAATACCGCCATCGTCATCGATCAGCAGTACTCGGTCAGTAGCATTGTTGTATTGGAAGTCCTCAAATAAACGTTCGCTAAACCACATACGAGAGAGTTCGTTCATCATTGCTTTGTCTTTGCTACCTGGGCGAACACTTGAACCATCAAGCTTTAATGCCTTGTTAAACACAAATGGTAATTCCGATGCATTACAAGCGCCGACAATACAACTGATGCTTTTGAGTAAATCGCCAACGTCGAGATCGCCATTTTCACCTTTGGTATTGTAAGTCCATACGTTGAATCCAGGTTTGTAGTCAAAGTAGTAGAAGCTTGGCGTTGCTCCTGTTGCTTCTTCAGTTGAAACTTTATGACGGTTTGGACCCGTGAAGAGCAAATCATGCAACGTGGTTTTGAATTGCTGCATGTTTTTCGCCGCGCCATTCAGTTCACTTTCATCGTTAGGGAAAAAGTCAGCCAGAGCAAGTAACTCAGTGGTTGAATCGGAGTTCCCCAAACCGAAAAACAACTTAGTCATCGCCTCATAAGCGGTGCTAGGCAGCAGTTCCAATAAGTCAGAAAGATCGAGTTCAATCGAAGCTGAATCGCTGAGTAATGAACGATATTCAGCGCGTAAACGGTTCAAGTTCGCATCCGATTCTAGCCACTCCACCATGTATTCGACGATTAAGGTTTCGTCACCACTTTCGATGATTTCTGGCGCTTCTTGGCTCAAAATATCAAGGATAGTTGGGATCAAAAATGTCAGGCTCGGCAGCATGCCCAGAGTATTGCTCTCTGCACTGTTTGAGCCAATTACCGTCGGTACGATCCATTCACTCTCAATCGCTTGTTCAGTAAAGTGATAGCCTGGTACTTCTTTCACTAGAAACGCTGGTGGGCGATGCTCGATGTAAGGCGCAAATGGCATCAACGTAGCTAATGGGCTGTTGTCGCGTGTTGGGCTTATAACCGGAATATTCGCGGCGGTCAGTACCCAGTTCTTAAGACGTTGAATAGGATCAAGCATCTCGCTCTGTACCTTCATAACCTCTTCAAGTGGTAGTAACGCAAGATCTTCAACGCTTTGCTCTGGTCTTTGGCTCTTGGCAACATCGTAACTTTTATATTCAAAGCCGTAAGCGTTGCTTTGCATGATGGCACGTTGAAAGTGCTCACCTGCGATTGCAGCATCGCCTTTTGATTGCTGTAAAATTCCCACCGACATGGCACCCGCACCTTGACCCATGAGTGTCACGTTTTGCGGATTGCCGCCGAATGCCTCTATGTTTTGTTGAACCCATTCTAGCGCGTGTTTTTGATCGCCTAGGCCAAAGTTACCGCCCTCAGGGTTGTCCAAACCATCAACCCAAACACTGCCCAACAAGCCCAAACGGTAGTTAAAAGTAACAGCAATAAACGGGTTACCATCGTCAGCACCTTGTGCAACCACCATATCACCATGAATCAGCGGTTCTGAGCCCGCGCCGTATTCAAAGTCTCCACCGTGAATAAAGACATAAACTGGCAAATCTGCGTACGCTTCTGTCCCGGTTGGTCGCCAAATGTTTAGGTTCAAACAATTTTCTGACTGCGTTTGAGTCGTGGTTTTTAATTGCGGACACGCATCACCGAACTGAGTCGCATCAACATCGCCTTCAAGTGGGGCCACAATGCTGTGCTGAAAGCGGTCTGCTTGCGCAAATTGGATACCTTTGAACGCCTCTATCGCTGCCAGTTTTTCATCCGCATCAAGCGGTGTGATGACAAGGGACTCTTTAGTGGCTTGAATGGTCGCATCACCAATTTCCAAAGAGATTTGCTCTGGCGGTAACGGTTGTAATGGCTCCGGATCGTAAGGAACGCTAGGTTTACTTGAATCATCACCACAAGCCGCTAAGGCAAGAGTGATGGTAATGGCTAAAGTTGAGCGATTGAGTAAAGTCATTGTTATGTCCAAAAGTCATTTGGTGCGTACACCGAAAATGTTAAACGGCATCTAACAAGCGACGTCCTGACGCTTTGGTATTAATCCGTGAATGGTTGGATGGCTTGTTGTATTGATGGCTCAAATGGTAGGGCATCAGTGACAGTTTCAATAATCGCCTTTGTAGGATGCAGTCCTACCATCCAATGGCCTACCAATGTGTTATTTCTTTGTGTGCTATTGCTTTGTGCGATTAGAAGCGATAACCCAAGTTCAAGGTCAGTGAGTCACGTGTTTCGCCTTTGTTGTAAAGCATGGTTAAGTTGTAGTTCTTACCGATTTGCTTATTGAAACCTGTCAGGAATGCCCACTCGTTAAGCTCGACACCGATGTCGTAATCGAACTCGATATCTCCGGTTTTTACTCGGCCATCCATACGAGAGTCCAAGCCTTGATATTCAGCACCGACAAAGAACTGGGTACGGTAGTCGACTAACTGATAACCAAGCATCGGTTGAACGGTAACAATGCCGTCACCCCAGTCATCCAAGCCTTTTAAACGTGTCTGAGAGTACGTGCCAGTCACAGAAGCAAAGAACTCTTTGTAACCAACCGAGAGTGTTGTACCGACACCGCGCAAATCGTATTCAAGGTGAATTGGCACGTTCAGTCGCCCGCGATTACATAGGGCAGACAAACCATCACAAAACTTGTCGCCTAAGCCCGGGAGACGATCATTAAGCTTGTCTTTTAGATACTGGCCACCTTCGCCTGTGTATCCCGCATCCACGTTCGCATCGACATTGATTTTGCCGACGTAACCAAACACGTTCCAAAAAGGGAGGATGTTCACATCACCACGAACACTGAAACTCTCTGCGTTCACAATCCCGACGGTGTCTTCTGGGTCGAATAGGTCGTTTAGACGCACGCCATCAATAGTGAAGTCATTGAATGGGATGTTCATATCTTGGTTACGGTAAGCCATTGATACACCAAACGGCAGCGGTAAATCGATGCCTTGTCGACGCACCATATCGCCCATTAATGGGAAGATACGATCAAGTTTTACACTGGCTTCTTGCATGCGTGGGTCAGAAACTTCGTTCAAGCGCTTCTCATCCAACACTTGCACACCAATGTCATCCTCATAGATGGCAACAGGTTTAAGAGTGCTGAACATTTTCAGTGGTTTGTTTTTGCTTGAGCCAACAATTTCAGTGTGTTTGCTCGCAATCACAAGTTTGCCAGAATCCAACTTTTGAAAGCGGATCTCTTGATGGTACGTATCCACCTTGTATTTGTGGTGTGTGAACGGCTTTTCGTTAGTGATGACCATGCGTTTTGGTTCACCGTTAACGAGTTCGATATCGACGCTTAAGAAACGGAAATAGGCGATGTCTTGTGGAAGCCCATATTTTGAGTAGTTGAAGCTGACAACGACATTGCCGTTTTGATCTTCTTTTGCTCGCACCGATGAAGAATCAAAGCTCTCTGCGTAATTACGCAGACGATATTCTGTGCGCGTGAAGGCTTCGATTTCATCCAACACTTTTTCGTTCTTATCTAGCTCTTCAGGGTTGTATTTGATGCGTAAATCGATATTGCCCTTGCTGTCGGTGTTCTTTACAAGGAACACCGAAGAGTCACGGACCTCGTTGCCGATTTGAACCGTTCGGTGAGCATGCTCTACCAAGTGCTCGCCTTGCACTAGAGAACTGATGGCCAGTTTCGGTAGATCATGGCTGATACCGTATTTGTCGAAGAGCTGGCGACCTTGTTCCATTACTTCGTTGTAAGTTGTCTCTTTTGCGGCGAAGCTAAAAGTGGGGGTAGTAAGCATTAGTGCGCTCGCTAGAACAGTAAGAGAAGATGTCTTGCTAGCGCGTATTTCAAAAAAACTCATGACGATTTCCACTCTGAATAGCCTCAGACCTTCGAGACTCAGACAGTTAATGTGTCACTGAACTTCTTGTTCAGTTGGATAGATGTGTTTGCTGTGATTGATGTTGTGAATGCAGCGTTTTTAATTGCATTTCGTAAATCAATGAGAGGATTTTATGGGGGGTAGAGAAATCCCGTTAATCGCTTTTGATGGATACTATCCTCGCTTTAAGGGTGAGGCAGGAATAGGGCAGTGAACAAAGCAAAAAGCCCCGCAGAGCAAAAGCAATGCGGGGCTTTAGTTTCAAGAACGGAGGTGACGCTTAGGCCGTGACGCGAACACGGAACAGATCGGTAAACAACTTGGCAATCATCAAAATGATCATAATGTTTACTAGCATCAGCAATGGCGTTTCAATTCGATACGCTGGGGTTAAGTTGAGCGCACCCGATGTCAAAACAACCAATAAGTTAATACCTAGGATTCTATGTACCATCAGTTTTGGTGTGGAAAAAACCTTCCAAATCACGATGATGTTGATGAAGTAGAACAAGGCAAGCTGCCATAGCTCGGTCATAATGGGCATTAAGAAAATGTATTGCAGAAGGATCACGGTTCCCGTACCTATCACCCCAAAAAAAGCATCCTTAATAATGCTCGGTGGCATGGTAGGAACGAGTGATGAGAATACACCGGCCAGCATAGGGAAAATGAACCCTCCGGGCACAGGAAGGTAAATCCAGATCAGCAGCGACGTCACGAACATGGAGACACCTTGCAGTACCTTTCTTCCGTCTTCATTCAAATGCTGGATGAAGGTTCGATGCTCATGATGCCAAACAGTATTTTTATCGCCTCGAATAACAGAAGAGACGTTGCCAACAAACGATGTACTCGGCTTTTTCATATCAAAGCTTTGAAGTTGCTGTGCTAACGTCGGCCAATCGATCTCATTACGTTTCGGCTTATCGGCTTGTTCTAGCAATCGGTCTTGGATCTGTGCCATCTCATTTAAACGCGCGCGCCATAGTTGACGATGCTCTTTTAAATGGTAGCTACCAGTGAGCGGCAAGCTGATCAGTTGGAACAGTTTCTCTATGTTAGTCGTATTGGTTTCCAGTGCTTCTATATCAATGTGGCGAGGGTTATTCATGGCATTAAACATCGCCTCACGGCTTGTCTCAAAACGCTGAATGAAGTTTTGTTCCGTGTTTACTGGCCACACTAAGCGATACACCACCGAGAAGGTGATCACGCCAAGAATCGTCTCCTGCATACGAAGGACGGCGAAGTGGAACGTTGCTTGATTGTCAAAGCCACCCATGCAGGCGACGATCGAACACACAGCAAAACCGATGGTAAACACATAACCATACTTTTCGTCGCTCGACATGAAAATGCACACCCCCAAAAACAAGGTGAAGAAGGTGAGGAACAAAAAGCGGTCTTGAGAAAACATCGCAATAAGAAAAAAGGCATAACCGGTGCCCAATAAGGTTCCCAACAACCGGTTATGACCTTTGTTTATCGAGTGGGCGAAGCTTTCATTCAATGCCATCACCGCGACCGCAATTGCCGCCCAGTAAGGTTTCTCCCATTGAAACCATAAGGCGAGGCAGATCGCGATAACGATAGAGAGCGCGGCTTTGATCGCTTCTTTGGTTGAGGCGCTGAACATAACAATCACCGAACTATTTAATGATTTTGATAGAAGCCGTCATACCCACGCGAAGTTGCAGATCGTCTGGCAGTTCATCCAGTTTTACTTTGATGGGAATACGTTGAGCCAAACGAATCCACTGGAAGTTCGGATTGACATTCGGCAGGAGGTCATTGCCTGTGCTGCCATCTTGCTTAGCAATACCGTAGCCGATGCTTTTGATTTCACCTTTTAGTTGTACATCGTTGTGCATCATCAAGGTTACGTAAGCAGTGTCTTCAGGGTTGACGCCAACAAGATCTGTCTCTTTGAAGTAACCTTCAATCCAAAAGCTGTCTTCATCAATTAGGGCAACGACCGGAGAGTTGGCGACCACTTGAGAACCGACACGTAAATTCAAATTAGTGATGTAACCATTCGTTGGAGCATAAACTTTGGTGTAATCAAGGTTCAGTCTTGCTTCCTCTACATTGGCTTTTGCGAGTTCTACGTTGGCAACCGCCGTTTCTACCGCATTGTTTAAGTTGTTCAATGTCAGTACAGGTACGGCTCCAGGTGTGCGCTTTTCTAACTTAAGTGCTCGCTGCTCTTCGTTTTTTGCTTTTGCTAGCAGAGCGACCGCTTGTTTTTGAGTCGCCAGCGCTTTGTGGTATGCGGCTTTATAGATGCTAGGGTCGATCTCAAACAGTAAATCGCCTTGTTTCACTTGCGAGTTGTCTTCGACATACACGTTAATGACTTGTCCTGTCACACGCGGCGTGATTGAGACAATGTATGCACTGACTTGACCGTCTCGTGTCCAAGGACTGCTTGAGTACGACTGGTAATAGCTGAAAATCACACTGCCAGCGGCACAAAGCAGTAGCAATGTGATGAGATAACGTTTAATCACGGGATTTGCCTCAAAAGATGGTAATGAATCGACCAATAACGCCAGTAAAAATCACAATTAGGCTCAGCTCTGCGAGTGCAGGAAATGCAACGTACTTGTGGATACCCAGTTTTGTAGCAATGGTTCCGACCAAAATGGTGAGCATGTAAGCCAATGCAATAACCAGCAACAAGGGTGGGAAGTAAACTTCGCCCCACACAAGTTCATGTGGCATTGAGTTCATGGTGTTTTTCTCTATTAACTTGATGAATGGAAAGATAAGGCAAATGGTGGCATCCGTGATAATCGCTTTTGGAGGATCTAATCCATCAAACGAAAGGTGTTATGCGCTATATAGAGGGGATGATGCAACCAAACCGCTTTTTGGAGAGCGAAAACAAAAATAAAATTATTTTCTGATTTATCTGATGTTCATTGCATAACACTAAGTTATTAAATTTTCGACAATTATTGCTCAATGTTCGCTTTTTAATACGCGAAGTGATGGTTTCATCCATCAAATGGGATTACGAGTTGTGAGTTTTTGTTCCTAATATTCGCTTCGAAGCAAACGAGATGCTTTTTAAATTAAATAATCCAACAAATATGAGTGACAGATTATTCGTTAGATTATTTGAGTTTTATATTTATTAGTAAGAGTAAAATTGTCATGGAAATTATTTCTAACCTTTTTGACATGGCACCATTTGTTGCTCTCTTTATTACGCTCTCTCTCGGTTATATGGTAGGTAAAATTACCATTGGTCGATTTGTTCTTGGCGGTGTAGCCGGAACATTATTAATGGGTGTAATTATTGGGCAATTTGGTGTTCATATTGATCCCGGCGTAAAAAGCATTTTCTTTGCGCTCTTTATTTACGCAGTAGGGTATCAAGGTGGTGCGCAGTTCTTCAAAGCATTGAACTTTAGAACCATCAACATTCTACTTTCTGCTGTTGTGATGACGGTCTCTGGCCTGCTTTGTGTGTTAGCGGCAGCTTGGATGTTTGATCTAGACAGAGGTACGGCAGCGGGTCTTGCAGCGGGTGGTTTGACTCAATCGGCAATCATCGGTACAGCGGGTGATGCGATCGCACGTCTTGGTGGTGTGACAGAAGAAGCAAAACACCTAATGCAGACCAACGTCGCAGTAGGCTATGCAGTTACGTACATCTTTGGTTCGCTTGGTCCAATTCTTATGGTGACATGGGTATTCCCAACACTGATGAAGTGGGATATCCGAGCAGAAGCGATTGCTCTAGAAGAGAAAAACTCAAATGGTAAGCGCGATCTTGCGCCGGGTGAATTCAACGCAGTAACCGCGCTGGTTACACGAGCATTTAAAGTGAGCAAAGATGGCGGGCTAGCAGGAAAAACCTTGGCTCAGTTAAACCAGCACGCACTAGCAGCTTGTATTGAATTGATTCAACGTGATGGCAAAGTGCTAGAAGTGGACAAATTCACCGCACTGAAAGAAGGGGATGTCATTGTTGTAACAGGTCGTCGTAATGCGGTACATCAGCTGCAAGATGGTTTGGCTGACAACGAGATTGCACTTCCAGAAGGCTATGAAGTTATTGAAGAAAACCGTCAACTGATTGCGGACAACCGCAAACTGATTGGTAAGTCGCTGCAAGAGATTAAAGAGGCTTCGAACCAAGGTTCAATGCGCGGCATTTATGTGACGGATTACATTCGTGAAGGCAGCTCTATCGAAATGACGCCGGATCTTGTGGTGAAGAAAAACGACGTCATCCAGCTTACAGGTACAGCAAAAGACATTAATCGCGTTGAGAAAAACATCGGTCAACGCATGGGCTCTGCAACCATGACGGACTTCATTGTGCTAGGTATGGGCATGGTGCTTGGTCTATTGATTGGTCTCATCAGCTTTAAGATTGCTGGTATTCCCGTCACCATCGGTTCTGGTGCAGGTTGTTTGATCTCAGGTTTGATCGTCGGTTGGTTACGTAGCCGCAATCCACACGTTGCTCAGTTCCCAGAAGGTGCAGCGAACTTCATTCGAGATTTCGGTTTGGCAGCATTTGTGGGCATTGTTGGCTTAGAGGCAGGCCCTCAAGCGGTCGACACCATCAAAGAACACGGCATGTCTCTGTTGTTCCTTGGTATGGCTGTGACCATTATTCCTCAGTTTATTTCGTTCTTCTTCTCATACTTTGTATTGAAGATTAAGAACCCAGTTGAAGCACTAGGTTGTGTTACAGGTGGACGAAGTGCAAACCCAGCGTTCGCGGCTTTAATGGAAAAAACAGGCAACGCAACGCCAGTATTCTCATTCACCGTGACTTATGCAGTCGCCAATGTACTGCTTACCCTATGGGGTCCAATTATTGTCGGCATTATTACTTTAAACGCAGGCATGTAATTTAAATAAATTCGAACACGCTTATCGCCTAATTAAATAGGCGATAGGGGAAGTATTATCAAAATTTAAGTAAATAATAGATTCAGGTAAATATTATGACTACGCAAAACACAACAATTGATTTTTCAAAATTTGCAGATTTAAGCCCATTTGAATTAAAAGATAAACTTATTGAAGTGGCACAAACTGTTCCTGACCGCGCGTTATTAGATGCTGGTCGTGGTAACCCTAACTTTCTAGCGACGCTACCACGTAAAGCGTTCATTCGTTTGGGTGAATTCGCAGTGTTGGAAGCAGAGCGCACTTACTCATACCTAGATGGTGGTTTTGGTGGCATTCCCGATGGTGTGGGCATTGTTGAGCGCTTCGACACGTTTGCAAACGACAATAAGAAAGACCAAGGCGTGCAGTTCCTAGAAAAGTCACTGAGCTACGTAAAAGACCGTTTGGGTCTAGAGAAACAAGCTTTCTTGAATGAGCTGGTTAACGCATACCTTGCATGTAACTACCCTGTGCCACCACGTATGTTGACGAACATCGAAACCGTTGTGAAGCAATACATTGCAGAAGAGATGTACGGCCCAATGCCAATGACAACAGACTTCGATCTGTTTGCAACTGAAGGCGGTACTGCGTCTATGACGTACACGTTCCAAACTATGTTCAACAACGGTCTGTTGAAGAAAGGTGACAAGGTTGCGCTAATCACTCCAATCTTTACGCCGTACCTAGAGATTCCAGAGCTTAGTGAATACGAACTGGAAATCGTTGAGCTACGTTTGGATGAGACCACATGGCAACTGCCTATGTCTGAAATCGAAAAGCTTGCAGATAGAGACATCAAACTGCTTTGTGTCGTGAACCCAGCAAACCCTGCGTCTGTGAAGTTCTCGGACGAGACTCTGGATAACCTATCAAACTTCGTGAACAACGAACGTAGCGACCTGTTCATTGTGACTGACGATGTATACGGCACATTTGCGGACGACTTTGTCTCACTGTTCGCGAAACTGCCATACAACACGCTTTGTGTTTACTCGTTCTCTAAGTACTTCGGTGCAACAGGCTGGCGTTTAGGCTCGATTGCGATTCAAGACAACAACGTGTTTGACGATGCAATGCGCAGCCTTCCTGAAGCGCGTCAACTTGAGTTGGACGATCGTTACAAAACACTGACTCCGGAACCTCGTGAGATTAAGTTTATTGACCGTATCGTAGCAGACAGCCGCAGCGTAGCGCTTAACCACACAGCAGGTTTGTCTCTTCCTCAACAAGTTCAAATGGCGTTGTTCTCATTGAACTGCTTGATGGACTCAGAACAAAACTACAAAGAAGCATGTAAACGTATCATCCGTGAGCGTTACAAAACTCTGTACAAAAACATGGGTGTAGAAATTGAAGAAAACAAAGATCGTGTGGACTACTACACACTGCTTGAGCTCGACACTTTGGGCGGCAAATTGTACGGACCAGCCTTCGTTGAATGGTTCAAAGCGAGCGAGAAGGGCAAAGACTTCCTGTTCCGCCTTGCACATGAAACCGGCGTTATCCTACTTCCAGGCCAAGGCTTCGATGTAGTGCACGCATCAGTTCGAGTTTCGTTAGCAAACCTTACTCACCACGAATACGAGCTTATCGGTCGTGCAACACGCAAAGTGTTGGATGAGTACTTTGCTGAGTTCCAGGGCTAATTAATCCAGCCTGATTAAGAATAGGCCTCGGCGTTGTCGAGGCTATTCCGACCAAATAAGCACAGTGCGCGGCATTGTGTTTATTTAGTCGCCAAGCTAACAAACTTCCCAATTAAGAGTGACTTATGAAAAGCATTATTTCTATTCAATCTCATGTGGTTTATGGCCACGCAGGAAACAGTTCTGCAGTCTTCCCAATGCAGAGAATGGGGCTTGAAGTCTGGCCAATCCACACGGTTCAGTTCTCAAATCATACGCAATACCAACAAGGCTGGACGGGACAACGATTCGGCTCTGACGATATTCGTTCATTAATGCGCGGTTTGGACAATATTGAAAAGCTCAGTGAATGCGGTGCGGTACTGTCCGGTTATCAAGGCAGCGCAGAGCAATGCCGCGCCGTCGCTGAAGCCGTCAGTTTAGTTAAATCGCGTAACCACAGCGCGCTTTACGTGTGCGACCCAGTGATGGGTGATCCAGATAAAGGCTGCATTGTAGAGGACGGCGTCAAAGAAGCGATCAACCATAGTTTGTTGCCCATCGCTGATGTGATTGTTCCAAACCAGTTTGAACTGAGTGAGCTAACGGGCGTGAAAATTGACTCCCTTTATGATGCGGTCACTGCATGCAAAAAGGCCCTAGAGCTGGGACCAAAAATGGTATTGGTGAAACACCTGCATGCGCTAACAGATGATGCCTTCAGTATGATCTTAGCGACACCAAAAGCGTGTTATTTAGCTCAACGCCCAAGTATTGATTTTGACCAGCAACCCGTGGGCGTTGGGGATTTGATTTCTGCAATTTTCACTTCTTGTTTGGTGAAGAAGATGTCTCCTGTCGCTGCATTTCGTCATGCTCACAATGCGGTTTATGGCGTATTAGAGATCACCAAAGGCTATGGCACATGGGAACTGCAGACGATCAACGGCCAATACGAATTTGTCGAGCCGACGCATGAGTTTAATGTCGTGAAAATCGCCTAGTGCTACGGCGCAGATGGATACGTAAAGTGATGACTAGAAGCTAAGCGCGACGTTATGAAATCTGTGCGTCATTGCATTGATGGATAGCGTCCTACATCTGCGATTACAGCGTTTTGATGCGCTTAGATATAGTACTTCCACACAACGAAACGGACTTCATTTTGACCCAATTAACTTCAAACTGAGTCTCTGGTCATACGCCAGAGAACATTAAATGAGACTGACTATGAATCGTTTAATTTCCTCTGGTGTAACGATAGCACTCTCGCTCTTGGTAGTGGCTTGCAGCTCACCCCATACGCTGGATGTCCGCGTTTCTCCAAGCAACTATAAAGACGTTGAAATCGCAAACTCGACACCGAAAGAACCGCTTCGAATGTGGGCCAATGAGGCTCCCGATTTCCTTTATTCGGCACACAATCAAACCACACCAATCAAAGTAGAAGGTGAACAGCTCAATATTTTGGCCTTATCGGGTGGTGGCGTAAACGGCGCATACGGTGCCGGAGTTTTGATGGGCTTACAGGAAAAGGGTGAACTGAAAGAATACGCCATCATTACTGGCATTAGCGCGGGGGCGTTAATTGCGCCATTTGTTTTCATCGGTGGTGATGCAATGCCAAAGATGAAAGAAGTCATGCTCAACATCAACGACAAAAGCGTCCTGGGTAAAAAGAACTTTTTAAACACACTGTTTAAGGACGCGTTTACCGATGGCGAGAACCTCTATGACTTCATTGCGGACGCTTACCCTGAGCCAATGATTGAGGCGATGGCACAGCAACATCGCAATGGTAAACGCCTCTTTATCGGCAGTACCCATTTTGATTCAGGTGAATTAGTAATTTGGAACATCGGCGCGATTGCGAATAGTGACTTAGTGGACAAATCTGAATTGATCTACAAAGTGCTTGCCGCAAGTGCATCGATCCCTGGAGTTTTCCCTCCACAATTTATCGATGTTGAACATGGTGGGGAAACACTTGAAGAGTTACACGTAGATGGTGGTCTTGCAGCGCAGGTGTTCTTTAATCCGTCTAACTTCAACTATCAACAAATTTCAGAGGCTCTGGGGTTAGAAAAAGCACCTCAGTTAGATGTTATTCGCAATGGTGCTTTGAAAGCACCGTATCGACCACTAAAAGACAAAGGTTTGGATTTGGTCTCAAAAAGCGTCTCAAGCCTTACGTTAGCGCAAACTCGTGGTGATCTGTATCGAATGAAATACATCAGTGAAATCAACGATATCGAGATGCAGTTTACTTATATCGACCAAGACTTCGGATACGCCAAAGTGACGAAAGACATGTTCGACCAACATTACTTGCTAACGATTTACGAATATGGATTCAAAAAAGCCACCCAAGGACAACTTTGGGTGACTGAACTCCCTTAACACAGGAAAAAAACACAATGAAAAAAGCCGTTCTAACGTTAATGATGCTCACTGCTTCTGCGACTGCATTTGCACAAAGTGGTGCTCACCTTGACCAGCAAAAAGTCGACAGTGATATGCAGCAACTGTCTGCCATTAAAGAAGAAGGTGCAGCCTTTATCATGATTGATGAGAACTCGAGTTACGTGGCAGTAGAGTATGTGGGTAAGTGGGAAGAGATCAACAACTATGTCTCACACAAAGAAGCAAAGCAACGCAAATTGGAAAAAGTGAACAAGCAGTTTGTGTATTCGCAAGCCGGTGAAACGCTAGCGTCATTAGAACAGAAGATCGTTGACCACATTCAAGCTGACCAACCTAAGTATTTTAGTGTGGATGTTTACCGCGATTACCATGGTGACTCGGGTGAATTTAACTATTTGGCTCGCGTTGTTGAGTATAACTAAGATGGAAGAAACCTACTGACTTTAGTAGGTTTTTTTATGTAGCCGAGAAGGAATTCAAACGCAGCTTGTTACCGTTACCGAGTAGCAATTCTACTATCTTGTGATAATTTAATTAGATAACTCTAAAAAGTAAGCACAACCTATGAATTTTAGTTTTGAACAACTTCTCGCGTTCGTGACCGTTTATGAACAGCTTTCATTCAGTAAGGCAGCGGTCAAACTCAATAAGCACCGAACCACAATAGGGCAGGTGATCACCAATCTTGAAGACCAACTAGCTGTTAACTTGTTTGAACGAGTCGGGCGATCGGTAGAGCCAACAGAAGATGGTCACTATCTGTACCATTATGCTAAACAAACCATCGAACAGGCTCGTACTTTCGATAAAGTCGCACTGAGTCTTTCTTACGGTGGATTAGAAAGCGTTAACATCGCCTATTCTAGTGTGATTCCGCATCGTGCTTTGGTTGAAATTCGCCAGCAATTGTTACGTGACTTTCCGTTAATGCGTGTGAACTTCTTTGTTCGGAATAAACAGGACATCAAAAAGGGGATCGCTAGTGGTGAGTTCCACTTCGGTATCGTCAATGTTCATGATAGTCAGGCGATGCACAGTTTTGATGCCACCTTCCTTGGGCATTTCGAGTTTTTCCCTTTTGCACAAAAAGGTGGAGAGCTGTCTAAGTTGAAGAAAGATGAAGTCTTAACCGCATTGAAAAGCAGCAAGCAATTTGTCTTACGCTCATTTATCGAAGAAGGCATGGCGGAGAAGATCATCGTTAGCTCTGATAACGAAGAAGTCGATCAGCTTGCCCTAGTAATAAAAATGGTCGAAGCGGGCTTGGGTTGGGCGCTACTGCCTAAAACCTTTGCTAACACTGAGTTTGCCAACCATTCGATTGAACCTGTTGAATCTGCCGAGATGCTTGAAGGGTTCAAGTTTGGTTTTGCACTATGGTGTCCACATTCCAAACAGATTGGTGATATCAAGCAATCGCTAATGACCGTGATAAATAACTATCGCCAACGATTCGAAGACAGCCTTCGTCGCTGATTCCAAAGACTCATTTCATTCCAACAAGGCTCATTTAGAGCCTTGTTTTCGTTTTATCCGACTCGAAATATTCGGCTAGAAATTTTGAAGGATCACACCCTCTATACGAGAGTATGGGATATCACTATTTTGCCTTAATCTAGCCCTGCGAATGGGGTCACCCAGAGCAAAAAGTGTTTTATCTATATGTCTGCTGCACGGATGCAGAATTTTCAGCCGGGTCCTTACTGCCCGGCTTTTTTTATCTGAGGATTTATTATGAATAGCCAACGCCAAGGTGCGTTACTTTCTACATCCGTCTTATTGGCATTTCCATCTTTCGCCTCATTTTATGACCCAATTGACGGACAATTTGATATGGGGCATTACATCGCAGAAAACGCCCACGGATTTTTGCCTATTCCCATTTTGATCACTGAACCTGCTGTTGGCTACGGTGGCGGAGTTGCAGGGCTGTTTCTCCATGAAACCGAAGAAGAGAAAAACAAGCGAAAGCAAGCAGCACTAGAAGCGATTGATGGTGGTGCACAACTTGTTCCTGCTGCTATGACCGTTGCCGGCGCTTTAGGGACAGAAAATGGCACATGGTTTGTCTTTGGAGGACACCGTCATTCATGGCTTAATGATCGTGTTCGCTACATCGGTGTTGGTGGCTTTGGGGTTGCAAATCTGGACTTGTATAAACAGTTATCGTTTGGCCCAATTCAAAAAGACTTGAGATTTGGCACCACCACCTCGGTTGCCGCGCTCTCACAAAAGGTGCAAGTGCGCATTGCAGACACGCCTATCATGGTTGGCGTAAAACAGTTATTGGCAAAGTCTAAGGTTGAGTCTGACAACAAACTCGTTGAAACCGTCATGGAACTGACATTAGGGGACGAGAATCTCACATCGGGTTTGGGATTAGAGCTGGAGTACGACACCAGAGACAACCTCTTTTTTCCAATCAAAGGCGCTAGGATCAGTGCCGATTATATGTTCTACGATGATGCCATCGGCAGTGATTACAACTATCGTAATCTCAACCTCGAAGGGGAAGGCTTTATTCCTTTGGCTGAGAAGTGGACACTTGGTTTAGCAGGAAACTATCAGCGCTTCGAACAAGATGACCTATTTGTATCTCCAACGGCAAAGCCATATGTGTCGCTACGCGGTGTCTCCTCTTACCGTTATCAAGGGGATGAAATCGAAACGCTACAAGGTCAACTCACTTACAGCATTACTCACCGTTGGAAAGTATCTGCTTTTTACGGCGAAGGCAAAGCGATTCAAAAAGAATCTGCAGAAAAGGAAAACAAAGTAAAAGCGGGTGGCGTCGGTTTTCGTTATCAGATTGCTCGTCGCTATGGATTGCATTTAGGAATGGACTACGCGGTGAGCGATGAAGAAAGCGCAATATACTTCAACGTTGGAAGTGGATTTTAAACAAAAAAAGAGCCGTACTCTTAGACTGAGAAACTAAGAAGTACGGCTCTTTCAATTTGAACAATGATTTAGATAGCTAAGCTCTAGGCTAGGAACCAAGGAGGTAGGACACGGTTCTCGTTAAAGAGTAGTGATTACGTCATCCATGTTTAGTCGCGCTTTTGGTAGACCGTGGTTGTAGTCTTCGCCGTCTTTGTGGTAGCCGATTGCTAGTGCAACTTCACATACGTGACCGTCTAGTTCTGCTTTGAACTCTTCGCCGATCAGTGTTGGGTCAACACCTTCCATCGGAGTAGAGTCGATACCTAGACGCGCTAGTGTGTGCAGTAGGTTACCAAGCGCGATGTAAACTTGCGCTTTAGTCCAGCCGCCGTTGTAGCCGTTCTCATCTGTGTTTGCTTCAGCAAATGCGTAAGCACCCATGAACATGTCGTACATGTCTGCTGGTAGGTGACCAGAAGTCACTTCAGCATCAACACGCTTCGCGAATTTCTCTTTAGTGAATTTTGGATCGTACGCTAGCAGAATAGTGTGAGATGCTGCTTTAGCGTGCGGTTGGTTGAACTGGTGCATGTTAGCAAACGTGTCATGGAAACGCTGTTTCGCTTCGTCGCTCTCAATTACGATGAATTTCCAAGGCTGAGAGTTGATAGAAGACGCAGATAGGCAGATTGCTTCTTTGATGATTGCCATATCTTCTTGAGAGATGCGTTTCTCTTCGTCGTATTTTTTAGCTGTGTAACGGTTGTTTAGGTCTGTAATGATTTGATGAGACACGTTTATATCCTCTTAATATTATTAGACAAATGAGGATGCGCTTAGCATCGACAACCATGCGTACCTCGAAAGTGAGTCCATAATATCGACTTTTATCGAATTGATAATACGTGTTTCGTTTAAATCACTTTCTATTTTTTATTGAAAATCGAATTTGAACGCCTAAAGGGCAGATTGGTATTCTCCGTACGCCGACGTTCAGAAACCGCAGAAACCACCAACGAGCTTGGTAGGATTATCAAATTACATTCATAATGAAAATAGATAAGTTGGTTGGAGGCTAGGGTATGAACGTAATCGAGGTTTTTAACGACAGCTACGAACGCTGCGTAATCCATGAGGACTTCTTTGATTTGTTCTATGAGAACTTTTGGTCGAAAGGTGAAAACTTCAGACAAAAGTTCGATGGCGTGGACATGAAGAAGCAAATCCGGATGCTTAAAGGGTCTATCGTGTTTGTGATGATGGCAGACACCTCTGTAGATGCTCGAGATATGATGAGGAAATACGGCAATAAGCACGGACACAATAATATTGGCGTCGCCCCTGAAGACATTGATGTCTGGTTTGAAAGCCTGTTAGAAACCGTCGCCCAATGTGATCCTGATTTTGATGAAAGGGTGGAGTACGCGTGGCGGCACTGCTTTGAAACTGGATTAGCAATTATGAAGAAAGAGTGCACCGATGCATAAGTTCAATCAATGGTGAATTCGTAAAGGGAGTAGAACACAGCTACTCCCTTTTTCCTTTTTCTACTTTCCTCTATAGCGGCTACTACGCTTAATCGTTCCCTTCTTCCAACTCTCCCTGATTCTTCTTCACAGCTTTGGCGATATCGGAGACCGCTTCGACGAGGTTAATCGGCATTGGGAAGATGATGGTTGATGTTTTGTCTGTGGTGATTTCAGTGAGCGTCTGCATGTATCGAAGCTGCAACGCGTTTGGTGCTTTATTTAGCATCTCGGCGGCTTCTCTGAGTTTGTTGGAGGCTTCCAACTCACCAGTTGCGTGGATGATCTTCGCACGACGGTTACGCTCGGCTTCGGCTTGGCGGGCAAGGGCGCGCACCATGCTGTCGTTAAGGTCGACGTGTTTCACCTCAACCGTTGCTATCTTGATACCCCAATCGTCAGTTTGCTGGTCGAGAATGGATTGCAGATCTTTGTTGAGGCGTTCGCGTTCAGAAAGCAATTCATCCAATTCATGCTGACCAAGCACAGAACGCAACGTTGTCTGCGCAAGTTGGCTGGTGGCATCGCTGTAGCTTTCGATGTTGTTGATCGCCATTTGTGGGTCGACAACTCGGAAGTAAACCACGGCATTGACTCTGACCGATACGTTGTCACGGGTGATTAAATCTTGAGTCGGAACATCTAATACGATGGTGCGTAAGTCGACACGAACCATTTGTTGAATGAAAGGAATTAAGATGATCAAACCCGGTCCTTTTACTTCTTGGAAACGACCGAGGAAGAACACCACGCCACGCTCGTACTCACGCAGCACCTTGAACATTTGCGTTGCCAGTGCAACCAATAAAACAATGATAACAGCAATAGTGTAGAGCATCATAAGCGCCTCCTATTCCTTAGGGCGGTCACTGGGTTTCACGGTTAAGGTCAACCCTTTTATGGTTACCACGGTGACGTGGTCTCCTTGTTTGAGCTGTGCGTCAGCCTTGGCTTGCCACAAAGCACCATCCAGTTGAACAAGCCCAGTTCCATCGACAAAATCATCGCTCACAACAGCTAGTTTGCCCGGGTAGGTTTCTAGTCCGGTGGTGGCTTTTTTACTGCGAATTTTAAGAAGCAAGCCAACGGTAATAACGATTAAGCCAGCAGAGAAAACAGCGATACCAATGATTAATGGCAGAGCGATTTGGAAGCCGGGGATGTCGCTGTCCATCAGGAAGATGGAGCCGAGAACAAACGCAACGACACCACCTAAGCCGAGTACGCCAAAGCTCGGGTTAAAGGCTTCAGCAATCATTAGAGCAATGCCGAGCAGCAGTAACCCTAAACCAACGTAATTCACAGGCATCATTTGTAGGGCATACATGGCGAGCAACAAGCATATCCCACCGAGCACACCTGGCAAACCGATGCCAGGGTTGTAGAACTCTAATAACAGCCCGTAAATACCAATCAGCATCAGGATGTAAGCCACGTTAGGATTTGTGATCACCGCCAACATCTCGGCACGCCAGTCGGGGACGCGCTTGACCCACGTTGGGTTATCTAACGTCAGCTTATATGGCTTGCCGTTCACTTTGACCTCTGTGCCATTGATGGTTGTGACCAAGTCTTCGGGAGAGTTAGCAATGTAATCAATAACGTTTAACTCTAGCGCTTCTGAAGCGTCTATGTTTGCAGCTTCGCTGACGGCTTTCTCTGCCCACTCTGCGTTTCTGCCATGCAAGCGAGCCAAGCCTTTGATATATGCTCTGGCGTCATTAATGACTTTCTTTTCCATTGCGGTTTTAGCAGGCACTTCATCAGAGTTTTTGCCTGATGATTCATCATTCGATTCGTCATTGTCTTTGTCGTCGGCACTCGAAGGTTGCTGTGGTGCACCGCCTAGTGAAACGGGAGTAGCTGAACCTAAATTGGTGGCTTCTGCCATCGCAGCGACATGACTAGCCAGCAGAATGTAGGTGCCAGCGCTGGCGGCCCGAGAACCTGACGGACCAACCCAAGTTGCAATGGGTACGGAAGAGGTAGTGATGGCGTGAATGATGTCTCTCATTGAGCTATCAAGTCCGCCGGGGGTATCCATTTTTAGAATGATGAGGTCGACGCCGTTTTGCTGAGCTTCTTCAATCTCTCGCGACAGATAATCACTCAGAGCAGGACCAATCGCGCCTTTGACAGGCAATACCCAAACGGTGCTCGCTAGCGCTTGGCTGGCAAACAAGAGTAGAGGAAGAAGCCACAATCGTATCTGTTTCATACAGCCCTCCTTGTGTTACCACTGGGACTTTTTGAAAACACTATTTAAAGTATAGATACGACTAGGTGAGAGGATAGATTTATCCTTCGCAACCAAATGTATAAGCAAATGTACAAAGGTGGGATGTTCGCTGTGTTAAACACTTTGTCACGTAATCTGGGTTTTCATGCGTTGTGGTTCTTCAGAAAACCAGTAAACTGCGAAGAATCAACGACACTCAGACAAGAAGTTAAGTGGGAAGTTATGATGTTAATTGCGATTCGATTGGTGAAGCTTGCCGTTATCTGTGCAGTGTTCTTCACTATCTACGATTTGATTGCGTTCGGTGAGGTGACTTGGATTAATCGTTTCTTCAACCTGTAATCCGAAATGAAAGGGGCATCGAGCCCCTTTTTGCTGTCTAGTTTGCCAGTTCTGGTTGCGTAGGTGGAGTGTTCACCACAGACATCTGTTGACATCGATCTTGAGCCAGAAACAGAAACTTGTCGTAGCCGCTTTTCTCAAGCTCTTCACTAGAAACCAATTGCTTCACAATGTTGTCGCAGCGCTTGATCAGCAGTTCGACCTCTAATGACGAGCTGTTGCTCGGAAAAGCACGTGTTAGCACTTTGATGATGTTAATACACACGGTTCTTAGTAGCGGACAACGGGCTTGAAGCTCAATTAATGCGTCGATCAAAGCTTGGTAATCTTGCTCAGCTGCGCGAATCTTCTTGTATTGTTCTTGCATCCAAGCTTGGCGTTCCGCGTTGTCTGTTTCTAAAGAACGACCAAGAGCAATTTTACTCGATAGAATCGTATCGCTTGAGTCGGTTTGTAGGTTTTCAAAACACCAAGTGATGGCTTGAGAAAACTCAGATTCGAAGTTCATCTCATGCAATAACCAAGCGAGATGAAACTGCGCATAAAAGTGAGCGAAAGGCTTACGACGATACAAATCACTGAGTACTTTAAACGCTGCAACGTACTGGTTTTCCTCAATCGCAATGTGCGCGGCAATCAAATCCAATTCGTCTTTAATTGCTTTGTTTTCTGGGCCATTAGTGATGGATTTAAACAAGCTTTTTGCCTGAGCAAGTAAATCCTCACGACCTTCTAGTTTTCGCACACAATAAAGCAAAATTCGGATCAAATTCAGCTTAGAGAAGGTGTTGTTGCGATAGGTATCTTTGTTGATCTCCATGTACGCGTGATAGTGCTGTAATGCTGAGTGATAATCGTGCTCTGCTAGGCACAAGTTAACGATCACCAGTTCACGTTCTGAATTGCCTTCAACTAAGCTGTTTGCTAGCTCTAAGTGTCTGATTGCACTTGGCACTTCACGGTTAAGCATGTTGAAGTTCGCGGCACATTCACGAACTTCAACATTGTTAGGAGACTCTTCTAGCAAGGTACGTACTAGACGTTGTGCTTCGTCGTTTTCACCCAGAGAAACCAGCGTGTTTGCCAAGCCGATTTTTGCCCAGTTAACGTCTTTGCGCTCGATGACTTGTTCGTAGACGATTTTGGCTTCGTGATGCAGCTTTAGGCGCGTTAAGAAATCGGCACGGAACTTCTCAATGATGAAGAAGTATTCTGGGTGGAAGGGGGCTAACTCGTCGCACGCCTCTAAGCCAGCGTGAGCATCGTTCTTCAGCTCTGCTTCATAGATGGCTTGTAAGGTGTTTTTACGCTTTACTGCGCCCGAAATACGCTCTTTTAACGTGATTGAGTTAAAGGGCTTAAGTAGATACTCGTCGGGCTTGAGCTCAATGATCGCACGCACGATAGTAGCAGAGCTTTCCCCTGTTACCAGAATAAATACTGTGTCATGGCTTAAGAGCTTAAGGTGTTTTAACTCTTCAAAGAGCTGTTTGCCGTTCATGCCGCGACCAAAGTTATAGTCACAAATGATCAGATCAATGCGCTCTTGATGGGCGATTGAAATCGCACCCTTAGCAAGACGAGCGGTGAAAATACGTTTGTCAGAGAACCCAAGTTTGGTCAGCATGTTACGTAATGTGAGCACTACGATAGGCGCATCATCGACAATGAGCACATTGTATTGTGAGAAAGATTTGGTATTCATTTCAAAGTGATTCATCAAACAAAATCTAAGCGGCGAGGGCAGACCATATGCCACTTAGATTGAATTAGAACAAAGCTTCCAGTTGCTCAAATGGAACAGGACGGCTGCGCACAAAACCTTGATACAGATCGACGCCAATTTGACGAAGATAGTAAAGCGTTTCATGGTCTTCGACGCCTTCGGCTACCGACTTTAATCCCAGTGACTTTGCCAGCTGTAGGCTAGAGATGGTCAGTTGTTGGCTCTTAAAATTGGTTAGCGCGTTTTTGATGAATTGGCGATCAATCTTCAATTCCGTGTACGGCAAAATCGCCAGTTGGCTGAGAGAAGAGTAACCCGTCCCAAAATCATCAATCGCCAAACCGACACCTCTTAGGCGCAAGTTAGCTAGGTTGGCCAATGAAACTACGTCTGAATCGTAGACCTCATCTTCTGTCAGCTCTAGCGTCACTCGTTCTGGAGCGATCTGGTATTGGTCGCACAAACCGAAAAATCGTTCGCTCATCGGTTGTTTAAGCGTCTTTTGGTTCATGTTGACCGACAAACTCACGCTTGTGTTGAGTTTTGCCAAATCACGCAATGCGTTTTCCAAAACCAACCAAAACAGTTTATCCAGCTCATTACGGGTGTGGATCTCACTTAAAAACTGAACCGGAGCTAACACGCCATGTTCTGGGTGAAAGCAGCGCACCAACGCTTCTAGCCCAACCAAACGGTTATCGACTACCGAGTATTGCGGCTGGTAGTAGTTATGAAACCAATCTTGTTGGAACGCGGTATCGATATCTGTTGAGTTCATCAGCACAGGTAGCGCAACGATTTGTTCTTCGATGGTGTACTGCTGGAAAGCCGTTAATATCTGGCTCAGCTGTTCACAAGAAATCGGTTTAGTGAGTGCGCGTACAAAGTCATAGCCTGCCGACAAACACATGTTGTAAGTGATTTCGACCACATCCTGATTCATTGCACTCAAAATCACCACACCTTTTGGACGCGTTTCTTTCGACAGCGTGCACAGCAAGTCGACGCCATTGATATCGGGTAGGTCGATGTCGCAGAACATCAAATCTACAGCTTGGTTGGTGCAGATTTCGCTGACCTCAGAGCCACGATGTACGATGGTGATTGAGCCATTAAAAAGACGATTAAGCAGAATCTTGAGATTGGTTGCTTGTAGTCGGTCATCTTCAACAATCAAAATGTTCAATTAGTTGTTCTCACTCAAATCTAGCCATTGTTTTGTGGTGGCTATGATGGTTTCTAATTCGTTAAGTAAAGCCGTGCGCGCTTGCTGTTCTTGCTCTGTACCTATCAGCGCTTCACATTGTTGGGCACTGTGCTTCAATTGAGTCAAATTCAATGCCGCAGCAGAACCTTTAATTCGGTGCGCGACAGACTTAAGGCTCTCTTCGCCTGAGTGAATCAATGCGATGTCGTTACTCAGCGCTTCGCACACCACGTGTGCCATTTCTGCTTTTTCTTCATGGTGATAGGCATCCAACCAGTCACTTTGAGTTTCGCTAGAGAAGGACATCGCCAAATACTGCTCACACAAGGCTTTGAGATCGTCCAAGTTATAGGGTTTGAACAAGACTGATTCCATGCCGTTTTGCTCCGCTTTCTCAATCACATTGCGAGAGTTTTCTGCTGTACAACCCACAACGGGTAGAATGGAAAATTCGCTGCTCGCTTTGAGTTTTTGTGTTAGTTGATAGCCATCCATATCCGGCATATGGCAATCACTAATTATCAAACTGATTGGCGCGAAAGCATTGTCGTCTTGAGCCTGTTTCAACAACTCAATCGCCTCACTCCCACTCGCTGCCAATTGGCAACACACACCAAGCTTTTCAAACTGGCGCTTAAACAACAGTCGGTTAATGGCGTCGTCATCAACCACTAAAACTCGACCTTGCCATTGGCAGGTTGTCGGTTGTGTCCAGTGATTTGGCATCGTCGAACTTGTGTTCAGTTTTTGCTGAATAAGGTCAGGATAAACATTGGAGTAGTGCGGTTCTGGCTCAATGACATGATGCTTGAGTTCAAACTCATCGAGTGTTACCTGCCAAGTGTTTAGCCAACGTTGTATCTGTTTGTCTTCGGTGTAAATCGGTCCCATTCCCGTTAGGTCGAGAGGTTGGCTGGTCATTGGCAAACGCACGGTAATCTCTGTCCCTTTGCCTTGTTTACTGTTCACCTCTATCGTGCCGGTCATGATGTCGACCAGTTTTTTCACAATAGACATACCAAGACCTGTGCCCCCAAAACGTCGACTGATGCTCTTGTCACCCTGAACAAATGGTTGGAATAGGGCATCCAATTGAGTCTTGCTCATGCCACATCCGGTGTCTTGCACGCAGAACACAAGCTCATTCGTGTAGACGTGAATGTTCACGCTGATTTTGCCTTTGTCTGTGAACTTAACGGCATTACTCAGTAGGTTGTTGATGATCTGGTTAACGCGCAGCCAGTCGAGATTCACCAAAGCATAAGGCGTCGGCTGCCAATTCACTTCAAACGCTAAAGCCTTTTGTTCTACTGCTTTTTCAAAGCTACGCAAACTTGAGCCAAGCTCTTCATAAACATTGCCACTGTGCACATCCAACTGAAGCTGGTTCGCATCCACTTTCGAGAAGTCTAGAATGTCGTTTACGTGCAGCTGCAAACGCTCAGCCGACAACATCGCACTTTTCAGTAGTTCTTTGCTTTCTGGGCGATCGAGGTCTTGTTCCAACAGTTCCATCAGTCCGAGCATGGCAGCGATAGGGGTTCTCAGTTCATGGCTGATCACCGCGAGAAAGTGCTCTCGTGCCTCAATCGCTTGCATGGCTTTGAGGTTGGAAGCTTTCAATGCACACTCTTTCTTTTTCAGCTCAGTGATGTCATCAAATACCGTCATATGGAAGCGTGTCCCTTCTTCTGGATGAAGGAGAGACTGCCTTCTTACTCGATAATGCTTTTTGCCAAGAGAGCAGAGCGTGGTGACGATTTCATCCGGTACTGGGTAATCCGTATCCTTGGTTAGCTTCAAAACCAGCTCGCGTTGTTCATCTGTGATGTTGCTGTCGGTATTGCATCGTTGCAGCATCGACAAGTACGGTTTGTTGGCTAAGATTTGCTGGTGGTTATCATCCGAGATAAAAATCTTATTAGGGATATGATCAAGCACCGAAGACAACCATCGGTTTTGTCGTTGACGTACTTTGGTCTCGTACTCTTTACGCTTGATCTTGCGTGTCAGATGTCCGGTTCTCAGAATGTAAATCAGTACGGAAACCAACAGCACACAGACACCGACTAGCGCCCAAATCACCACGATTTCTTTGTCGACACCATAATGGACGGTGACTTTGTCATGACGCTCCATGAGCTGCTTTAACTCGGCGTCTGTGGTGATTTTCAACACGGTGTTCAACACGCGGCGTAAGAACTCAGAGTCTTTTCTTAGCTCCATGCCCAACTTTATTCTCAGTTGAATATCCTTAGGAGGCTCAACTGAGACGAATCTAACGCCCTGGCTATCATAGAAGTGATTGTCGATAAGGCTTTGATTTACAAATGCATGGGATACATCACCTCTTTGCATCGCATCGATTAAAGAATCAAAGTCGCGATATACCAACGCGTACTGATAATTTGGGTAGTCGAGAAAATGTGGGTAAAAGTTTCCTGAACGATCGAGGATAGCAATCGAGTTTTTGGTGTTTTTACTTAATGACTTAACAAAACCATATTGGAGAACACTAAGAGATCTAGTGGTGATGAAACGTTCCTTGTCCGTTAGCTTAATATTGCGCGCTGGCAGTAGGTCGACGATCTTCTCTTCCAACATCAAATCCAAATCACGCCCATTGGCTGGCACGTATTCGAATTTGATCATGCTTTTTTGCTCCATTAGCTTAAGCAGATCATGAACATAGCCTTTGAGCTCTCCTGTTTTAGGGTCGAGGTAAGACAGTGGATACACATTATCTTGAATTGTGTAGCGTACCGTCTGATGACCTTGCTGCTGCTCAAGAATATCGAGCATCAATTCATTGTGCAGAATGTTGATGTTGGCTTCGATGTGAACACGACTGTGTTTCGATTCTTTCGAGTGTTTGATGTACTTAGTGATGATGTCCATCAACTGAGTGGACTCTTTTCCGGTAAAAATCGTTACTTCTCCCGGAGTGAGGGATTTGTTGTACACGACTTTACCCGTCAGTTCACCTTTCGGGTTTTTGAATCCATAAGAGCTCAGCGTCGACAAACCGACCACGGCAGCATCAGCTGCACCACTATTCAGCGATGCCGTCATCATCATGTTATTACGCACAGAATGGACGTGTTTAAAGCCAAGTACATCAATCTGGTCACACGCACTTGAATCTTGCACACATACCCATTTGAGCTCGTCTAGCGGGGTATTCTCTAATGCGCTGTCACGCAACCAAACCAGTCTCAATGTGTGAAATATTGGATCAGAGTACAGGAAACGTTCTGCGCGCTTTTTGGTTGCAACAAAGCCAACGGTGAGGTCTATCTCTCCGTTCTCTAAACCATCGAATAGTGTATTTAACGTTCTATACGGGACGTACTCTGCCTCAATGTTTAAGTCGTGCAGCATGGTCTCTGCGTACTCGATATTGATGCCTTCTTTTGAGGCAAGATCACCCCAGTAAGGTAGCCAATCTCCCTCAAGTACACCGACTTTTAATGTGCTTTGATTGTCCAGAAATGTTCTGTCTTCTGCGTTTAAGAAATCACGAGCAGATGCATTGAATGACAGAGTGGTAAGTAGTGCAGCAATGAATGCGAACAGTTTCACTATTTTATGTTTTCCAGCCAAGAACCGAATTCAAAATGGGGCGGAATCGTATAGGTTTTCACCGCGTTCTCCAATCAAGGTTGTTTGTCTTGTCGACAACATACGCTTGATATACAACTCGATGAGTTCAGAGAGGATCAGGACGATTAATTATCAATAAGTTATGAGAGGAAGCTCAATATCCCCACGAGCCGTAATGGAAAAAAACTTAAAAGCAACTAAGTTCATATTAAGAGGCTAGGTAAGGACACCCAGAATTATGAACAAAAGGCTTACCACAAAAGGGTTATGTGGATGTTTGATGATAGGTTTTAGTGCTTCGGTTATTGCTGGTGCAACGCATGATGACGAAGTGAATTTTCAGTTGGTGCAACCAATTGATGGCGAACCTAATATCGACACGGATCTAGCTCGAGTTGGTTGGCACTTGTTCCGAGATCCAAACTTATCTTCCAACGGGACTATCAGTTGTGAAACCTGCCATGATCTTTCAACTAACGGTGCAGAACCAACCGCGGTTTCTACTGGCGTGAATGGTGTCGGCAACCGTAACTCGATTACTGTTTTTAATGCGGCTTTAAATTATCGTTTTCTTTGGGATGGCACAGCGAACTCTTTGATGGCTCAAATCGACGGTCCGGTGCAAAACCCGTTAGAGATGGATTCGAACTGGCAGGACATAGAACAATATGTGAAGTCGAAACCTTCTTACCAAGATCTATTTAAGCAAGCCGACAATCGAGCGATCACAGTTAACAACATCAAAGGTGCCATTGTTGAGTTCGTTAGAGGACTGCAAACGCCAGGCGCGCCTTTTGATTCTTATTTACTCGGCTACTCCCACACTTTGGATGAACAAGCAATTCGGGGTTGGAATACGTTTCAAAAAGTCGGTTGCGTTCAGTGTCATCAAGGTAAGAATGTCGGTGGTTCAATGATTCAGCGCTTTTCCTACTTCCGAGCCCAAAATGAAAGGCTCGATACAGGGCGTCACTTAAGAACAACGGATGGTGAGGATAAGTACTATTTCCGAGTCGCGAGCTTACGTAACGTGGGGCAAACCAGTCCTTACTTCCACAACGGGCAAGTCGATGAGCTTTCCGAAGCCATTCAGATCATGTCGCAAACCCAACTGGGAGTGACCATGAGTGACGACAAAGTGGCAGACATCGAAGCGTTCTTAAATACGTTAACGGCGCCGAGACCCGCGATTTTAGAGGTGTTTGAAAATGAATAAATTCCGATTACTCAACGCCTTTCTTTTCATCGTTATTGCAGCAATGATGGTGCTGGCGTACATGACGCATGTGAATTCCAAAAACACACATGGTCTACATACTTCGTTATCTGAGATTGGTCACCATTTGATTGAGTCTCGTGACAGTGTCGTGAATCGTTACTCTTTGAGAGAGCGAAAGAACTACGAAATCACCCAAAGCTTGGTGGAATTAGAGATTGCCGCCGAGAATTTGTGTACGGATTTCAAGCAATCCATTTGGTTTAGTTTCACCCCAACCAAAACGCGCGTGCAAAACATCGTCGCCCAATTCGATGGCAAGGTACGCGATGCGACGCAGACGCTAGATATGTTGGTTGGCGTTCAAGTGGCAAACCAATATGAAATGCACACTCTGCACAACATTTATAAGCAGCAGTTTGAAGTCACCAATGAAGATGCTTGGCTCGAACAGCATTATTTTGAATTCTTGACCAATGCCGCCCTAGAGGGGGAGAACGCGCAAAGCCAAAATATCGCCTTATTCCTTGATCGATTGCGAGAGAGCGAACGCAAAATTGAGTTGCTCACCAACAAGATTTTGGAGAGTCACTATTTTGAATTTGTTGAATACTCGGAGCATCAACTTTTAGAGATTGCTCAGCGTGAAGCAAGGCTTACGTGGGTGTTCGTTCTGTTATCCATTATCTCTTTGGTAGCGGTATTTGTGCTGCAAACTCAGCACCGTGTGAACAAGCTGAAGCAACTCAATGATGACTTAACCGAAGCCACAGAAAAAGCGGAGCGGGCGGCGAAAGCCAAGTCACAATTCTTAGCAACCATGAGCCATGAGCTAAGAACGCCAATGAATGGGGTGTTAGGTATTTCGCAAATCATCGCCAGTGAGACCAAGGAGAAGGGGACGAAAGAGCACGTTCAGGTGATTTTGGACTCTGGTCAACATCTGATGACGATTCTTAATGACATCTTGGATTTCTCCAAAGTTGAAGAGAATAAGTTGGAGCTTGAAGCCGCACCATTCAATTTACCCCAAGTCCTCACGCCAGTTTGTAGTGCGATTCAGCCTTTAATCGAAGAGAAAAACATTCAGCTTTACGTCGAGAACGAAGTACCAGAAAACATCGAGTTTAATGGTGACTGTGCGCGCATTCGACAGATCCTGTTTAACCTTGCAGGTAATGCGGTCAAGTTCACCAGTGATGGGCATGTACTGATTCGAGCAGAATTGGATGAATCAAGAAAGCGCTTATTGCTGTCTATCAACGATACGGGCATTGGTATTCCGGCGGACAAGCAAGACCGTATCTTCAACTCCTTTGAGCAAGCAGATACTTCCACCACACGTAAGTTTGGTGGCACAGGGCTTGGTTTAGCGATTGTGAAAAAGCTAACAGAATTGATGGGTGGTGAGGTCAAGCTTAAGAGCGTAGAGAGCATTGGTACTCAGTTTTTAGTCGAACTGCCAATACCTTGGGAAGAGAAGGCGTTACCTAAAGCGGCGGATACCAAAGTTAAAGTTCAGCGCGAAAACAAACGTAACCTGCACATTCTTCTAGCCGAAGACAATCGGGTCAATGCGATTGTGGCGAAAGGGTTCTGTGAGAAGTTAGGGCATACGGTCGAGATTGCTGAGAATGGTCTAATTGCGACTAAGAAAGCACAAGAGAACCAATATGATTTGATTCTTATGGATAATCACATGCCGGAGATGAACGGGGTTGAGGCGACCCGCTTTATCCGCGAAAAACTTGGCGTGAATACCTTATTGTTTGCTTATACCGCCGATGTATTTAGAGAAGCGCACGATAACTTCATTGAAGCAGGGGCGGATCATGTACTGACCAAGCCGCTGCAACGAGAGAGTTTTGCTGACGCACTCAAGCAGTTTGCTTCGCGTTTGCCGACCCAAGGTGATGATGCAACAGAGCAAGCTGACAATATTGTTCAATTGCACCGTGAGCCGATTGAGAAGCTTAGACTGACTGAAGAGGAACTGACTCACTCAGAAACGGTCGAGATCCTCAAGCAGGAGCCAGAAGCCTTGGTGGATTTGTTAGAAAGCATAGTGAATGACTTTGAGAAGTCGGTCGACGAGTTGATTGAGTTCTTTATGGCGGAAGATCTTGAAGCGCTCCACTGCACCTTACATACCACCAAAGGCATGGCGTTAAACTTAGGTTTGGATACGCTAGCAAATCAAGCGCTTGAAATTGAAACCCAAGTGAAAAACAAACAAATTCCGGATATTGAACAACTGCAAAAGTTGATTAACCGATTGCAGGTGAATGTGCATCAAGGGCAACGTTTGATTGACCAATCTCGCAAACAACAGGCAGACACAAATCAGGTGATTTAATGGCTTAGCGCACGTATTTCATCCCCGCTCTTGGGGCACGCCTTGTACTGTGGTTTACTTGGGGCTCTAATTTATGGAGAGTCGCCTTATTAGGCAAAACCCCACAGCACAAGGGATGGTAATGAGTACACACACCGCAGTTATCCGATGGCAGCGCCAGACCAACGAAATCTTTAGCGACAATCAATACAGCCGAGCACACGTCTGGCAGTTTGACGGTGGCGTTACCGTTCCTGCATCCCCATCTCCTCAAGTTGTTCCGCTACCACTTTCGGTAGAAGAAAACGTCGATCCAGAAGAAGCGTTTATTGCTGCGTTATCGAGTTGTCATATGTTGGTTTTCCTCCCTATTGCCGCTAAGCGTCGCTACGTAATTGATTCGTACGTGGACGAAGCAATTGGGGAACTGACGGCAGGAGAAAACGGCAAAGAGTGGGTTTCTAAAGTTGTGCTGAGACCACGCATCGTTTTTTCTGGAGATAAACAGCCGACACGTGAACAGTTAGAAAAAATGCATCATCTGGCTCATGAGAACTGTTTTATCGCCAATTCTGTAAAGACCGAAGTCGTGACCGAAATTCTCGATTAGTGTCGTTTAGATTATTTCAATATTGACAAAAGTCTCTCCTCAATTATGGTTACAGCAACAAAAGTGAGGTAAGACGATGTTAACGCGTTCCGATGATCTAGAAATCCTATTAACGGTTGTAGACTGTGGTGGCTTTTCCGCTGCGGCAGAAGCATTAGATGTGCAAGTGGCAAGAGTCTCTCGTTCAGTCAGTCGTCTTGAACAGCAGCTTGGCGTTTCTTTACTAAACCGCACCACACGCCGCGTTGAGTTAACCGATGAAGGTCGCCGTTTTGTCGAGCATGTGCGCACTGCAATGCAGTACATTCAGCAGGCGGAAGAGTGCATTCTCTCATTAGGAGAAACACCTCAAGGGACACTGCGTGTGGATGCCGCAAGCCCATTCGTCTTCCATCAACTTGTTGACCTGATTAAACCTTTCCGTGAAGCCTATCCGCAGATTGAATTGGAGCTGAAGTCCAACGAAGGTTTCGTTGATCTATTAGAAAAGCGTACAGATGTGGCGATCCGTATCGGTAAACTGTCTGATTCTACTTTGCATGCAAGAGCATTGGGTAAGAGCGAGTTGTATTTGGTTGCCTCACCGGATTACCTCAAACACAGAGGGATTCCACAAAAGCCAACTGACCTTGCTCATCACGACATTATCGGATTCACTGAGCCGAAGACCCTCAACAAATTGCCATTAAAAGGCGCACCAGAGATTGAGCCTAATTTGCTTTCCAGTAACGGTGAGACCATTCGTCAATTGGCGCTAGCAGGCAATGGCATTGCGTGTTTGTCCGGTTTTATGGTGCGTAAAGACATGGAAGAGGGGCGCTTAGTGCCGGTATTGGAATCGGATAAGATCACCAATACTGGTCGTGAACAGATCAATGCGGTTTACTACAAATCTTCATCTGTCTCATTGCGTATTTCCGCTTTCCTTGATTTCATCCAACCCAAGTTAAAGCTCTAATTAACCGTTCAATGGTTTGAATATGGGTGACTGGTTTCACATTTCAGCTCATTTGAAGCCAAGAACTGAACCAATGTTGTGCAGTGGCGCAAACTGTTTGTTGTTAAATTAATGTTAATATCGAATGGTGTGTCATTGATTAATAGCGAGCATGGATGTGCAAACGCCTTTGAATCCCTTTATTCAAGCGAATGGATTACCTCAATTTGGTCATTTAGCATCGATTCCCGAATCGCTTCAGTTGGATGCGTTTCAGTATCTTAATGAGATGGACCAGCCTGCATCGAGTTGGCGAAAGCGATTCGACTATAAGCAGTTCCAGTTCGTCTCGATCGTGACAGAGAAATACATCATTGGTGTTGCGATTGCCGATATTCGCTATTTGGCGTCTGGCTTTTGCTGTGTGTTTGATACAGAAACCCATGAGCTCGTTGAGCAGCAGTGGCTAAAACCGCTCAACATGGGTTATCAAACACAACCTTCTAGTTGGAACAGCCAAGCCTATCTCGCTAATGATGACATTCAATTCAAGATTGAAAACGGACTCTGGCACATACAGCTTTCAACAGACCTTATTCAAGCTGATTTGAGGTTAAAACCTGAGTCAGAAAGCTTGCCTTTGATGCTCTGCACGCCAACCGCGTATTCCGGCTGGACCTACACCCAAAAACACAACGCGCTCGCTGTTCAAGGTGAAATGAGTGTGAAAGGGCAACCACAAGATTTAACCAACGCAGTCGCTGGGTATGACTTCTCTGCCGGGTATATGCGACGGGAAACCAGTTGGCGATGGGCGAGCATTAATCATTACAGTGAAGACAAACGGATAGGGCTGAACTTTGCTGCTGGAGTCAACGAAACCGGACATTGTGAAAACGTGATTTGGATTGATGGCGAACGGCATTTGATGCCACCTGTCCAATTCGAATTTTCTCGCCTGCATCAAGAAGCGTCATGGCGAATTACGTCACAAGACAAGCGCATCGACCTGATCTTCAAACCTAAAAATCAGCGTTCAGAGAAAAAGAACTTCTGGTTTTTGAAGAGTAACTTTCGTCAGTTTGTTGGTTACTTTTCTGGCTATTTGATTGATGGCAATGGCATTAAACACGAACTTGAAGAGGTGATGGGACTCACCGAAGATCACTACGCGAAATGGTAGGAACGGACTATGGAATGGTCACAAATTACGGAACATCCTGATTTATTGTTGATGTTGCTCGCGCCAATATTTTTTCTTTGCATTGCTGCAGAATATTGGTTTGGACAGCGTGGTGGAAGATTACCTGAGAGCGCCCGATATTACTTACCCGAAGTGGTGTGTAACTTTGTATTGGCTGGGCTTCATCAAGCGACAGATATCTTAACAGGGCTGCTTATCGCCAAGCTGTACCTATGGTGGTTTGGTTGGCGTTTATTTGATATCGAGATGACGGTTTCTACCTTCCTGTTACTCATGGTCTTACAAGATTTCTTCTATTACTGGTTCCACCGAGCAAGCCATCGTATCCGTTGGATGTGGGCAGCACATGTGGTGCACCACAGTTCTGAGCGCATGAACTTCAGTACCGCATTTCGTCAAAGCCTAATGTACCCATTGGCAGGCATGTGGTTGTTCTGGTTGCCACTGGTCATTATTGGTTTTGATCCTAAGTGGGTGGTGTTTGTTGTTCTGCTCAATCTCGGTCTGCAATTCTTTGTTCATACTCAGTCGATTCGTTCTCTTGGCCCTTTAGAATGGGTCTTCAATACGCCATCTCATCACCGAGTTCATCATGGTGTGAATCGTCAATATATCGATAAAAATTACGCTGGTGTGCTGATCATCTGGGATCGCATGTTCAGTACATTCGAGCCAGAAGTTGAAACGGTTCGTTATGGCATTTCAAAACCTGTTAACAGCTTTAATCCTATTACCGTGACGTTTGCGGAATGGAAAGACATGTTCAAAGAAGTGACTCGTCCTAATTTATCTTGGCGTCAGCGCTGGCGGTGTTTGTTTGCACCTCCGTCTGACACCTTGGAATAGCCGTTTCTTATGATTAACTAAACGCCATACTATTTATTCTTGACAGCATTCGGTAATGTTGTTTTAATGCGTACGGTGTTTTGTAAGTTTTAAGGAACGGACGATGACATTTAATCGAGTTTTCTCAATTGTAACGATGACCGCCGCTATGCTCGGCTCTGGGTACGCATACGCAGCACCTGCTTTTAGTGCAGATCAGCTGTGTAAAGCAGGGTTAGCAATGGCGATAGATAAGCAGCCCCGCGGGATTAAAACGGCGGGAACGTCAGGGCAACGTATTTTTCTGGCTTTGAAAAAAGGCAAAAATGATTGGGGTTATCGCTGCACGGGAAATCGTCAAAATCGTACGTTAAAGATTGACGCTAGAGACTTGAAGCGAAATGACAAATACCTTACTCAAGCCATACGTTATCGCGTCAATGAAGGGAAGCGATCGGTCGAAGTCACCATGAAGAAACGCGCTGGTGGCGGGCTGAAAAACGACACGTTCACGACACTTCAGTTGGATTAACCCCAAAGATATGGGGAACATTATAACGAAGACGCGCCCCTGTATTTTGCAGGGGCTTTTTTATGCCTGCAGTTTGAGGTAGCAAATACAAGAGATCGATTACAGCCACAGCGTGATAGCAGTGAAGTAAGAATTTAAAGGGTAGGTTTGGGAAATCTGAGAAAAAGATTAGCTTAAGGGAAAGCTTGGAGCGGGCAGCGGGAATCGAACCCGCATCATCAGCTTGGAAGGCTGAGGTAATAGCCATTATACGATGCCCGCGCATCGATAGGACTCATTCAATATGCCAGATTAAATTCAAAAGAAAAGTCTTTTTTGCTCAATGAGTTGCTTAATGAGCAAATAAATACCAATTCGCTCAAAAAGCGCGCGATGGCGTTGGCGATAGGTAACTCCAAATATCGAACCGTTTTCTTTCTCAGGCAGTTATTTACTCTGTTCTTCGTCTCTCTCGCGTCTTGAATTTGAACACTTGGCATTCATGGTCAAGACTAAATGTTGAAATGATTCAATTTTTTCCCACACACGTAAAAACGAATACCACCATTTGCCGAGAGAGACCGGCACGATAATACAGAGGAGAAAGGGTATGTGGAAAGGTTTACTGGCAACACTGTTTGCTATCTCGGTAACGGCTTGTACAACGGTGACGACAGACGTCGACAAGCAAGCGGATTTCTCATCCTACAAAACGTTTGATTTTGGTGAGCAGTCTGAAACTCCAACCAGTTTGGACGCACGAAGAATCGAACAGGGATTGGCTGCTCAACTGGAATCAAAAGGACTGTCGCGCGAGCAAAGTGGCGGTGACCTTTATGTGCATCACGACATCATCAAAGAGTCCGAATTGGTGTCATCGGGGTCTAGCTTTAGCGTTGGTTACGGATGGAACAGCTTTGGCGTGATCACTTCTAGCCCTGAGCGCTATAAAGAGAAGAAGTACGGCAAGCTTGTTGTTGAACTTGTTGATACCAAAGCTAACCAAGTGGTGTGGAAGGGTGTCTCTAGCCGCAAGCTAACCGAATCAATGAGTACGGAAAAGCGTGAAGAGCTAATCTCGGAAGAAGTGATGAAGATGTTTGAAAACTACCCTTACGGTAAGAAATAGCTCGGCTCAAGCACGAACTAATAGCCCCGTCCGGCATGAGTCGAACGGGGCTATTTTGATCGTGGGTTTCATCATTGCTCCCTCACGAGTTACTCAAACCATCGGATGTATTGAGGATTTCAAGCGCGAGGGAGAAATCATATTGTTCCGCTGCTCTTTTAAATTTATCGAAACAAGAGGCCGCCAATCCGAGCTGTTTGCCGCTATGAACGCTACTCAAGTGATTAAGCACCTCGGTGTCATCATTCAGCAGTAGGCGTTTCAACATTTCGAACGTCTCTGGATTGAATGATTCGTCAATATGAACGGGTTTTTCTTTTGTATTGCTTTCAATGGCTGACAACACGTGAGTACAGACGCTCATTAAGGACTGGACAAGAAGTGTTTTGTCGTTTGCACTGACGTTCTCTTTTTCCAATTGCGTGCATAGCGCTTGAATTTGCTTGAGTCCGACACTGCCACTGAGCCCTTTGATGGTATGAATAGCTCTGCCTACCTCGTCAGTATTCATTTCATCGAAGCTAAACGATTTGTATTGGTGAGCAAACTTTTGTAGTACCGACAGATACAGCGTGCTGTTTCCTGCTGTGACTCTGATGCCTTGTTCAATATTCAGTTCAGGTATTTGAGAAAGCGCTTCTTTTATGGCAATTGGCATCTCATTTGTAGGCGTTTGCGTCTCAATACTATCGCCGCCATCAGTACACAGTAGCTTCGCTAATGTCGATTTCAGCAATGGAATATCTATGGGTTTATGCAGCACACAATTCATGCCTGCATCGAGGGCTTTTTTCTCATCTTCAACTAAGGTATTGGCCGTTAATGCGATAATTGGCAACTCGGTAAGCTTTAGCTTCTGTCGGATGTTTTGGGTCGCCTGATATCCATCCATAATTGGCATCTGACAATCCATTAAGACGGCATCGAAGTTGTGTTTAACCAAAAGTTCTAAGGCTTCTTTACCGTGGTTGGCAATTTGCACAACGCAGCCCACATTGACTAATACATCTCGCACTAACTCTTGATTTATTCGATGGTCTTCAACAACAAGAATACGTTTTTTCGCCAAGTTTGAGCCTGAGCTTGTTGTGGCAGGAGAAGGCGTTTCACTCTCACTTTGGAAAAGGGTGTCCAAGCACTCAGAAAGCACTGTGTTTGTGAAAGGTTTCCTGAGTAGTTCATCGTATTTGAGGTCAATAGAATCCAGTTGGTGTAGAACGTGCGCAACACTGGTATTCGTGACCAAAAGCACTTTGCTATTCGGCACATCAAGGCTCCGAAGCTGGGAGAGCATCTTGGTAATTAAGTGGGGTTGGGCGGGCAGGGTGACCAAAAGGAGTGGAGGTAGCTTAAGTTCAGAATCTATCATGTCTTTTAGGTCAGCAAAGTCCTCACATTGGATGTTTAGTTGTTGCAACTGGCCTTGTATAAGCAAGCGAGACTCTTTACAAGCATCGATCAAAAACGCGCGGTTAGGCACGTGGTCGAAGTTTGGACACGGAACGTCTTCATTGCAATATTCGAGTTCGAATTGAACCTTAAAGGTTGAGCCTTTTCCAAGCGTGCTGGTCACTGAGATTGTCCCCTTCATCAAGTCTATGATGTTTTTCGTAATGGCCAAACCGAGCCCTGAACCACCGTATTTGCGCGTTGTTGAAGTGTCTGCTTGAGAGAAACTATTAAACAGCTTGTTGATCTGTCCGGGTGTCATGCCGATACCCTCATCCTCGACAACTAACTCCAACGTACTGTATTTCTTGGTTTTATGAAGCAGATTCAAACGCAATGTGACTTTACCTTGATGAGTAAACTTGATGGCATTAAACCCTAAGTTGAGAATGATTTGCTTGACGCGGTAAGGGTCACCTATCAAGGTTTGCGGTAAGTTCTGATCGACAGAAAGTAATAGGTCGAGAGATTTATCCTGTGATTTGACTGACAAAATATCGATAGCTTGATCGAGTAATTCATCGAGAGAGAAGGGCGTACGTTCGAGCTCTAGTTTTCCTGCTTCTACTTTCGAAAAGTCCAATATGTCATTCAACAATCGCAACAAAGATTTCGCTGAACGATGCACCTTCTCAATGTAGTTCTTTTGGTGTTTATTGAGCTCTGATTCAAGAACAAGATGACTCATGCCTATGATGGCATTCATCGGCGTTCTGATCTCATGACTCATGTTGGCTAGGAAGCTCGATTTGGCTTGGTTGGCAGATTCGGCGTCATCACGTGCTTCTTGCAATGTCGCCGCCATGGCCTGAAGTTCAATTTGGGAGCGACGCATGGTATAGGCGAGTAAGATGATTGCTAAAATGAACACGAACGCCGAATAAATGAGATATTGCGACACTTGTTTGAATTGCGACACCTCGGCAAAACGCAGCTCTCTTAAATGATCAAGCTGGTCGTCTGCTTTGGTCGCGGCCATGACCATTTTGCCTGCAATATTGTTCAGTTGTTGGGATACCTCGACGACATCTAAAAAGTGCAGCTTATAAGCCTCAATAGAGCTAGGCACAGATTCAAACAGCGCATTATTGCTCTCTTCAACCAGGAAAGATTGGATGCTTCGCGTATGTGCTTGCGCTTTCGCCAACGCCTCTAAAACAATCAGTTTGTGTTTTTCCTTTTCTTCGGCTCGAGTCGAAATCATGAAGTCGCGATCTGCTTGTCTTGCCTTACCGACCGATTGTTTAAGTAGCGTTGCTTGGATACCTGCTTCAAGGCTCATGTTCATGTCACTTTCTAGGTTGGAGGCATTGGCTTGCGCTTGAATCAGATCCTGCCTGATGCGTTCACGCAATGCATCAACGCTTCGAGCAAGTTGTTCCGAAGAGGCTCTCAGGTTTTTAGACGTGGCTTCATTGTCTGCGCTTTGATTTACCAAGCTTAAGGCTGATGAGTAGCGCTTTTGGGAGTTCTTTAGCGCTTGAACGAGGGTTAATTCGTATTTGTTGTGCAGCGCTTCAGAGAGCGTTTCTGTGAGCTGCTCAAGCTCGTCCGTGTACTTGATGGCATCGTTGAGATCCCTGTCTCTGCCGAATAGAAGAAACTCTAGACTCGCAGAGCGAATGGACTGGGCGGTTAAGTTTATCTCGTAGCTGAGTGATTCGTGCTCGGCCACACGAACCATCATGTCTCGGTTTTGAAGCTCTTCCTGTTTGTCTGATACGACTTTCGAAGCGAGGCGTTTTTGTAACTCTCGGGTTTGTGTGGCAACGGTTGTCGCATCCTTTTCCATCACAGAAAGGCTTTGTTTCTGTTGTTCTGTGAGGGTTTTATATTGGGTGAAGAGCTCTTGATAATCTTCTACGTAGCTAAGTAAAGATTCATCGATGAGGTCGTTTGACACTGAGTTATCTTCAAAGCTCTGCGCGAGTTTTTTGGTTTCTTCGATAAAACGCTCTGCTTTAGCTGCGTCTTCCAACTGGCGGTCGCGTGTGTAGGTGAGCTCATATAATCTCGCGTTATCAAGTGCTAGCAAGAGTTGCCCCGCGAGACCGTACCTTTCAATTGAACCAAAGGTTTTATTGATACTGAAACCAGCGAACAAGCCCACGATACAAAACAGCACGATAACGAACCCGAAACTCAATAGGGTTCGTTTTGCTTGTTTCGAGACTTTGTTTTCGCCTTCTCTGGTCATTACGCGTTAACTCTTAAGGCTTGGGGTTCAACATCGGAATAACGCGCCATGATTTTTTTGATTTCAGGAATGAGAGAGATAAAAACAGGTACCAGTTTTGGGTCAAAGTGGGTACCCGATTCCTTAGTCAGAAGCGCGCATGCTTCGGGAATCGACCATGCTCGTTTATAAGGTCGTTCACTGGTTAAAGCGTCGAACACGTCTGCAATGGCAACGATTCGAGCAGAAAGGGGAATCTGCTCCCCAGAAATACCTTTCGGGTAACCGCTTCCATCCCACTTCTCGTGATGCGCGATGACGACTTCTCTCGCAAGGTTCAGGAGAGGAGAATCGTGCTTGCCGAGGATCTCATAACCATATTCCACGTGTCGTTGCATCTCTTCCCATTCATCTTCATCCAGTCGAGAGGGCTTGAGTAGAACTGCATCGGGTGTTCCTATTTTACCGATGTCATGCATGGGGGCGGCGGTAAAGAGCAGCTCGCACCATTCCTCATCAGCGCCAATGGCTTCTGCTAGCAATCGGCTGTAGTGGCTCATTCGAATCACGTGCATGCCTGTTTCGTTGTCTTTGTACTCGCCAGCCCTTGCTAAGCAGTTGATGATCTCGAGTTGGTTTCGAGCAAGAAGGGCGGTTTTTTCTTTGACTTGAGCTGCTAGCATTCGGCTTTTACTGTAAGCCAGTAATTGTGAACGTACCCTTACCCGAAGTATGGCTGGGCTAATCGGTTTGGTGATGTAATCAACCGCACCAATATCAAAGCCGAACTGTTCATCATCGTCATCGGATTGCGCGGTTAAAAACATGACCGGAATAGCGCTAGTCAAAGGGTTAGACTTCAAACGCTTACATACCTCAAAACCGTTCATTGCAGGCATGACAATGTCGAGCAAGATGAGGTCAGGTTTTGGCTCTTGAAGTGCAATTTGCAAGCCGCGTTCACCGTTGATCGCTGCTTTAACTTGGTATTCTTCATTCAGCACGTTAGAGATGATCTGAATGTGCTCGGGTGTATCGTCAATGACCAAGACGGTAGGTTTAGTCGTTAGCATGGTTCATCTCCTTTTGCGTTTAGTAGATGTAAGCTGCGCCCGAACCCGAGCTACTGTTGTCGTTGAAATCAGACCCGTCAGACGCTTCGTCTTTTGCGCCGACGATCAAGGTATTACCATCACCACTGATGGCGATAACGCTGCCAAATCCATCGCCTGCATCTGTATTGAGGGATTTGATGTATTCTGTTTGCTGCCAAGTTCCTTCAACATCGGTAAAGAGATAAACTGCACCAGCTGTACTTGCGTCATTCAATTGCACGTCACCATCCAAACCTTGGCTAGATGAGGCTTCATTTGGGGCGCCAACAACGAGCGCTTTGCCATCGCTGCTCAGTTGAACATCGGAACCGAAGTGGTCAGAAGCATCGGAGTTAACGGCTTTGATGTAATCTTCTTGTTGCCAACCCGCTTGCGATTTGTAGAAGAGGTAAGCGGCTCCAGCGCCAGAAGTTGAGTTGTCTGATTCATTGCCGTTTATCTCACTGTCAGACGCTTCGTTGAAAGCGCCAATCGCTATCACGGTGCCATCTGAGTTTACGTCGACTGAGTGTCCAAACTGGTCTTCAGAATCCGAGTTTGAGGCTTTTAAATAGGAATCTTGAGCCCAAGTTGTACCGTTATGAACAAAGACATAGGCCGCACCTGAGTTATCGCTGCTATTGTCCATCTCGTTACCATTGACGCTTGTGGTATTTGAATCTTCACCCGGAGAGCCGACTACCGCGGTTAATCCGTCTTCGCTTAGCGCCACGTCGTATCCGAACGAGTCAAGCTTGTCTGAGTTTGTTGACTTCAAGTACGCGGTTTGCGCCCACAGGCTATTTTGCAGTTCAAACACGTAGGCAGCACCAGACAAACTACCTGTGTTATCTGTCTCGTCACCACTGATGGATTGAGCTGAGGAGCTTTCTCCAGGCGCACCAACAAGTAACGTCGTACCGTCTGAATCCAGTGATACTGAGAAGCCAAACGAATCAACAAGGTTGCTGTTTGAGGATTTAATGTAAGCTTGCGATTGCCAAGAAGAACCACCGTTAACGTATAGATAAACAGCACCGGACGCTGGCGCTAAGTTGTCCAATTGATTGCCATCGATACCCGTTGCAGACGAGGCTTCGTTTATTGTGCTGACAGCAAGCGTATTGCCATCTCCGCTCAGAGCAATCGCGTAACCAAACTCATCTTTGTCATCGGCATTCGGCGCTTTAAGGTAAGCAACTTCGTTCCAAATACCGTTTGTTTTTCGATAAACATACACCGCTCCAGATAGGGCAGCGCTGTTTGCAGTAGGATCATTGGCTATGCCGCTTTCTTTGAAAGCACTCACTGCGATAGTCGAGCCATCGTTGCTCACCGCGACAGCGTTGCCGTAATTGTCGTTACTGTCGGTGTTAGAAGCTTTCAACAAGCCAATAGCATTCAATAAAGCGCTTGGTTCAATCGATACTTCGTTACTTTTCTGGCTACCATCTTTGTTACTAGCCACCACGAAATACGTCTCGTTGGTGGATAACAAACTGTTGAGCTCAGCTTGTTTATTGGTCTCGGTTAATCCACTAGACAAGACGTCGCAGTTATCCGTTGCTGTCGTGTTTTTTCTGCACAACGTGTACTCGTCAGCGTTTTGACTGGTTTGCCACTGAAACAAGAACGTTTTCCCACTCACGGAAGTTGGCGCGCTTAAAGTAAAGGCACTTGGCGGCACAGGCACAGGTGTTGGGTCTGGCGCAATAACTGGTGGTTCAGGTTGTTTGTCCTGGTTTTGATCAGGCTGCTGTTTTGTATCCTCGTCAGGTTGTTTGTTCTGATTCTGGTCAGGCTGCGGTTTTGCATTCTCGTCAGGTTGTTTGTTCTGATTCTGGTCAGGCTGCTTTTCTGGCACCGGATCAGGTTTCGGTTCAGCCTTTGGTGGCAAAACTGGAGGCGTATCGACGGGCGGAAGTGGTGGTTTTTCACTCTCTGGCGGTTGAATTGGGTCTGGTGTCGGTTCTACGTCTGGGGTTTTCGGCAGTTCAACTTCTTGTTGTTGCGGTGGCGTAACGACTTCCGTGCCTGTTTCGGTGTCATTACAGGCAGTAAGAAAAAGCGTCGAGCATGTGACTAACAATAAAAGTGCTTTCATAAATGATTCCGAGTTGTGAACTTACAAGCGACTGGATTCGTTTTTGTTTCACTAGCCTTTAGCGGTTGTGTTGTTTTTGTTGTCGGCTAACTCTTATTTCTGACGGGGTTACACACTGAAGAAGCATAAGGCATACCAAGTGTGTATTTAGCGAGTGAACCAGTCGTGAATCTCGCTGGGCACTAATGATTGATGAAAATTACCGGATAAAATAAGTAATTTATTGCTCATTTATCCGCCTAGGTTTCTTCTTTGAGACAAAAATTCTCTTTTTGACATTCAATTTGAGAACCCAGAACTCAGAACCTAGCGCCCAAGTAGATGAGAGCAATCTTCCTCATGCTCATCTATTACTGACGCCAGCTGACTGCTGGACAGCGACTTCAATAGGTATCGCCTCAATGGACAGAGGTTGTCGCGGTGATACTTTTAGGGCTTGGCTTAGCTTTTGCTAATTCCTAAACAGGATGGATAAAAGTGGGGGTCGCAATGAAGATTACCAGCCCTGTATTCGAGGAATTTGAAGCACACGAAGTTCAAGTAGGGTCGTGTTTACTCAAGGTGCAACAGCACGCGTGTGAACTCATCGTGGAAAGCGGTAAACGCTACAACATTACAACGAAAGAAAGTGATGTCTTAAAAACGTTAGTTACCAACTTGGGCAAAGTGGTTTCCAAAGATGCCCTTATTCGCGCAGCGTGGGGAAACCCCGAGATCATCGGTTCCAACTCGTTACCTGTCGCGATTTCAAACCTGCGTAAAGTACTCGAACCGGAAAAGATCAAGATCGTTAATGTCCCCCGCCAAGGTTATCAACTGGAAGTAGAGTGTATGGGGGCTGGAGAGTCGCATTCAGAACAAGTTGAAGAAGTAACAGAGCAAGTCGTTGCATCCAAGCCTGAACATAATATCAATAAACGTATTGAAACAAACTCCAACATGATTAGCGTCATTTGCGCCTGGTTATCGCTGTTGTATGTGGTGTTTGTGGCGTCGTATTTCAGCTTTTCTTGGGTTCAAGTTGATTGCGAGGTTGTCGGCCAATCCAAAGTCTGTGCAATTCGAGGGGATGTCGACTCTGAGCTGAAAGCAGAGCAAGGCTCATCCATTTTCGTCTCATCAAACGGCAAGCGTTATGAGGGGGCATATCATGACTAAGCTACTACAACGCGGCGCATTTCTTGGCTTCATCTTAACTACCGCTTTTCTTTTATATGGGCTGGTCAATGGTGCTGGTTGTCGCTATGACCTCTCGGTGGAAAATGCTGAACATCAAAAAACGTTTGTCACCTGCTACCGCGGCAAGGTGGTGGTGCTCCATTCTCTTCTCAACGAGCAAAATGAACTAGTTTCCAAGTGGCAGGTAATGGCAAGGCAAATGAAGTTTGGCAAGCAGGTGATATACATCATCTATGACCGAAACCGCATTGATGGTGGCAGCACAAACAACCAGACGGACAGATATAACGAAATCTTCTCGGGATACAACGTTCTCTTTTACCACGTAGAGCCGCTGGGCGAGCGTGTGTTTATCTTCGAAAACTTCCCGGAAAACAACGTTATTGAAGGGCAGTTAGAAGGGGAAATGGATTTGTTTGCCATGGTGATGAGGTGACTATAAAGAACTCGCGTTTCATCAGTGAATTAGCTAGCTCCTGAAGCGCTGCTTTTCGATGGGAACAAACAGTACCGCCATTATTTAACGCTAAATTACTCACTAAGGCGCGAACGTTATTTTTAAAGTAGCGACAGAAGTATTAAAGAAGCTGCTTTTGGATAGAAGGAACAAGACAATGCTAAGTGATGTTGATAATGCGAACTTGTTTGCGCGTTGCTTGATTGATGAAGGGCTTGAAGTTTGTAAGCTCAAAGATGAAAACGCGCAAGCGAATAAAGTGATGGTTAAGTGGCATCATGAAGAGGGTTCTGCATCAGCTTGTAATCGCTTAGCATCCGTTGGCATTTTCATTAACGTGGTTTCTCTGCCCGGAGAGAAAAGTTCGCAAGAGTCGGGTTTGTTGTTTGAGTTAAATGAGCTGACAAGGCTTGGCATCAACTCAAACGAAATACGTATGTTGGCAGAAGCAACGGCTGGTGCATTATTAGGGCGCTGTAAACTTGAGTTTGTTGCTCAAGTGGTTGCTAAGATTGCTTCTCGGTTATCCGGTATCACCTAGAATACTTTTGAGGCCTTTTGAGCATGAAATGTACGCCCAAAGGTTTGCAAAACTCTCTTTTTACTATCAACTGAGAATTTAGATTGCAAATCAACACGCATGGAGTTACAACAGCGTATCGTTGTGGTTTAGGTGAATTCTGTGCGTACTTACCTAGTCAGTGTGTTAGGGCTTGTTGTTGCGCTGATGGCTTTTGGATTGAGTCAGGCTTCACCGTCACCAAAACTTTCCCACGCGGTCAGCTACACCTCTTCTTTAATTGATGGTGAAGCGCATCTTGAGAAAGCACCATTCTCACCATCTCGTAAAATTGCCGCCAGCTTATTCAGTCGAAACGCACTGCGCGTTAACCATTCCAATACATCACCAGTATCTGATGACTTTGATGTAGTACCTGCACGCTGGTTAACAGTAGTTGCGGATTCTAATAAACGCTTTGTATCAAAAGTGGCCATGCCAGTTATAGATGTCTTTTATCCTCGCTCGAAATATCGACTTGGGACAGGACAAGAATCCAATCTCATATATCGCTTCATGCATTCTAGGTGATGCCTATTCATCCGTTTTTAAATTTATTTGTGATGTTTAGGAGTTTGCTATGTTTGATTCGATTACTCAGGTGTTGTTTGCGTTGTGGCACCAAGACTTTACCGCGCTGATGGCGCCGGGTAGTGCAGGGCTGATTTACTTTGTAGTTGGTGCACTTATTTTCCTTGAAAGTGGGTTTATCCCCGCAGCCCCATTCCCGTGTGACAGCGTGGTCGTACTTTCTGGTACATTGGCAGCGGTTGGAGTGCTTGACCCAGTTATGATCATGTTGGTGATTGTAGTCAGTGCAGCAATGGGCAGTTGGGCAGCATATTTGCAAGGTAAATGGCTAAACCGCTTGCCGAAAGTACAAGGCTGGGTGAATGCAGTACCAGCGAAGCGTTTAGAACAAGTGGACATGCTGCTGGGTAAGCATGGTTTGATTGCGCTATTTTGCGCGCGTTTTATTCCAGTGGTGCGTTCGTTGCTGCCATTGATGATGGGATTACGTGTGAACCGTGTTAGCAAGTTCCATTACTTTGCGTGGCTGAGTGCGATTCTCTGGACACTACTGCTGTGCGGTCTTGGCCTGTTGTTACCATTGTTACCAGAAAAGCTAAACAAGATTGTGACCATGGGATTGATGGCTGCACCGGTTATTACCCTAACCATTGCCATCATGAGTTTTGTATTGGTGAAAGTTCGCAAGGCTTGGAGCAAATCAAAAACAACTCCACAACTGCCATAATTGTTCTGGTAAGAAATTTGAAAAGCAAAAAAGGCGCTATCACAGCGCCTTTTTCTGTATTTACATTGCTTACAATGAGCGCGAATCAGTAACCGATATTGTAAAGGTATTCGCCTGCTTCCTTACACTCAGTTTTGTAGAACTGTTCCATCTTCGTTTCATCCATGCCTTGTGCTTTGAATTCGGTCTCCGCAGAAGAGAGCTGGCTGAATGTATAGCCGCGCTCAGCCATTAAGTAATGACGAAACATAGCACGATGCTCAGGAACGGCTGCACGAGCGTTAGAAGCATTTGCACACTCTAGAAGCGCACTATTACTCATATCTTCAGGTTTTGCTGCTTGTGACGTCGCAGCGAATAAGGTTGTTAGAGCCAAAACGGCGATAGTCGCGATTTTTTTCATAATCAGGATCTCGAGTTAATTCAGGGTAAAGATGAGATCATCCTTGGCTAGTACTGAAGGTATCCGTATTAATCTCAGTACAGTCAATGTGCGAGCTAAGCCTCGCGACTGTGTTTAAACACGTAAAGTAAATTGGCTTGCTTCCATCCCGGAAGATGAAATGCACTTTTGCTTGCCGATAACTGTGCACGATTTGGCAAAGGTGTGGCTTTGAGTGCGATATCCAATAAGGAAGGGGACAAAAAAGCGACCAGAAGGTGATACTCGGGTAGGACGCTCAATGTCAATTCGCCATCGTTGCCAGAAGCTCGACGGCAAGGCAGTAGACCCAACAGGTCGCGCTTTAAGTGGCGGTAGTAACCATCAGGGCTCCAAGCATCACGAGTATTCCAAGCTCGATAAGGGACTTTTAACGCATGATAGTCATGTAGCGTAAGTTTGTAGAACGCCTCGGAAGCGGTGTAGTTGGTATCTGCAGATTCATGATTTTGCGCAGCATACATCTGCCCTGAGAACAGGGAGAGTGACAACAAAAGCAGTAGGCGAAATACGTGAACCAAAACTAACCCTAACACAAGATGGAATCGACATTCGTTTGCTGCCAATTGGTGGCGCTTGCGTATACTAGCGACTTGTTAACAGGATGAACAGTTTTTTGTCTATTAAAAAAGGGAGCAAATCTGCTCCCTTTTTGAACTTTGTAAAAGCGGCGTTAAGCGCTGGCGTAGATAACGCTACCACCTTTAATGGTATCAATGATTTGTCGTGATAACTTTTGCGGCAGTGCTGGGCAACCCCAACTGCGGCCAAGATAGCCATTCTTCTTGATAAAAGAAGGGTTTGCGTAGTCTGCGCCATGAACCACGATGTAACGCTCACGTGCCTTGTCGTTGACACCAGATGTTAATCCATCGAGTCGCAGCGAGTATCCGTTAGAACCATAGTAAGTGGTATCAGTTAAGAACGTACCTAAAGAAGTCTTACGAGAGTTCACTACGTTAGAAAACTTTGTCGCAGTCTTTTTACCACTATTTACGCCGTGAGAAACGTAGGTATTAAAGATAAGTTTTTTCTTATCTAAATCGACCACATAAAAGCGTTTTTCAGTAGAGGGTTTACTGTAGTCGATGATGGTTAATACTGGCTTTTTACGGTCATGTGCTTTTTTGTAAGCTAAAAATGCATCGTTGAATAAACTGAAGTCGATGACCCCTTCCAAATTGGCTTCTTTAAATGTCTTTTCAACAAGTTGCTTGGTAGCTTTAGTTTCCGTTGCTTTCGCTGATGAGTGGTGAGCAAAGGCAAAAGGTGAAACCGTAAGCGATGTCCATATCAATAATAAAAATAGCTTTTTCATTTGTACTAAATAAAACTCTTGGTGTAGCAAATTCAGCGATTGCGTCTTGCAGTCGTTAATACAGCATGCACATCAATTTAATTCTATTCTCAACGTTTCCTATTATGCGTAGTGACACGTATTACCGAGCCATTTTTGGTATTTGGCAGAGTTCTGCCAACTAACTCGCTGAAATTAATCAACATTGAGAGGTTAATCGATGACTTTAAAAATCTTCAAGACAAATACTAGCCGATTTGGGTAATTAATAAAACTGTGTTTACCGTGATTTGCTAAGCTGTGGTGCTAATAAAACGTCGTTTAATTATAAATGAAATAAAAATACCGTTTGAATTCAATGTATTTATTTCATACTTAGCATTGTGCAAAAATTTTTTAGACTGTGATCCTAGTCGTAACAAATCATTACCCGGCTACAGACAATTGATAGATTAAGCGAATACCTAATTCTGCATATTCAACTAAACGTGTAGCTAGGTTGTTGTATGTGGTCAATTTATTGACTATTGCTGTTCACATCATCGAAATAATTTATGTTAGTTTGCTAGAAAACTGTTATCAAAGGGCGATGAAGATGGAAGTTCATGAGTGTGTCTCATTTATCTTAGTTAAGGGCGATCAAGTGTTGCTGGAAACTAGAGCAAAGGATAAGGAATCTGACCCTGGGGCAATAGCAATACCCGGCGGTCATATGGAGTTTAACGAAACGCAACAACAAACGTTGTTTAGAGAATTGGAAGAAGAGCTCAATATCAAGCCACTTCAATTTGGTTATTTATGTTCTTTATATCACCCAACTACAGAACTGCAATTGATTCACTATTATGTGGTGACCAATTGGAAAGGTGATATTCAGAGTTTAGAAGCGGAATCTGTTAACTGGTATCCAATAATAAATGCACCAGTCTCGACGGAAGTCGATCGCGTCGCATTAAGTGAATATCTTCGATTAAATACAGCGCTAAGAACTGTGTTTAATAAATGAAGTTCCATAAATAATATTTGTGACGAGTAATAATATTTTTGATTGAATTGTAAATATCGAAAATATTCGAATTATCTTGTGAACAAAATATAGCGGATAAATACTTTGCGAAAACTTGATCAAAAATAAACTTTGCTTTCAGTTGGTTATGCTAGTTTCTGCAAAGGTAAGTTGAAAAAGGGAAGTGTATGTCGAAGTGGTTAGATTGGGCAAAGCAGCTGCAGGCGATTGCTCAAGCAGGGGAAGCATACAGTAAAGATGCTTACGATCTAGAGCGATTTAAAACGGTAGAAGACATCGCTCATCAGATGTTTGCTGACATCAGCGATAAGTCAGTTGCCGATATTCAAAACTTGTTTATCCCTGAAACGGGCTATCCAACACCCAAAGTCGACCTACGTGCTGGGGTGATAAAAGATGGCAAGATACTTCTCGTAAGAGAGCGCGAAGACGGAGGGTGGACGTTGCCTGGTGGTTGGGCTGACGTGTGTGAAACGCCAAGTAGTGGGGTGGTACGCGAAGTGTTGGAGGAATCTGGCCTCGTGGTTGCAAGACCGAAACTGATTGCGATTCGCGACAGAGCGATGCATGACTATCAGCCGCCTTATCCATTCCACATCTATAAGATGTTCTTTTTGTGTGAATACGTTTCTGGTGAGCCTAAAGAGAACATTGAAGTTTCGGAAATCGATTTCTTCGCGCAGCATAAGATTCCGCCACTTTCGCAAAGTCGAGTTTTACCAAGAGATATTGAAATGGTCTTCGATGCTTTTTACAGTGAAGATTTTCAAGTACACGTCGATTAAGGAAGAAAATGAAAACGATAGGTCTAATTGGTGGTATGTCATGGGAGTCTACCGCGAACTATTACCAAATCATTAACCGTGAAGTAAAAGCGCGTCTAGGTGGGTTACATTCTGGAAAAGTCTGTCTGTACAGTGTCGATTTCGCCGAAATTGAAACACTTCAACATCAAGGTCGATGGGATGACACGGCTACGATTCTCTCCCAAGCAGCAAAATCGGTGGAAGCAGGCGGTGCGGACTTCATTCTGATTTGTACTAATACCATGCATAAAGTCGCGGACCAAATTCAGCAAGCTGTCAATGTACCGCTTGTTCACATTGCTGATTCGACCGCTGAGAAGCTGGTGGCGGATGGCATTAAGAAGGTTGGTTTACTTGGTACGCGTTTTACCATGGAGCAAGACTTCTATAAACAGCGACTCATCGATAAATTTGGTGTTGATGTCGTTGTACCGAGTTCAGATGACCAAACGATTGTTCATGAGGTTATCTATAACGAACTGTGCAAAGGAGAAGTGCTTGAGGATTCTCGTCAACAGTACCTCGCTATAATCGATAAGTTAGTTGAAGAGGGCGCTGAAGCGGTCATTCTTGGTTGTACTGAGATTGCGATGTTAGTTGAACCTCAACACACAGGCGTGAAGCTTTACGATACAACAGAGATTCACGCTAAGGCCGCGGTAGAAGCTGCGCTGAATGAAGCGTAATTCTCTACAGAATTGATCGACAGGATTAAATTGCTCAGGGAAGAGTTATGAATTATCGATGCGGACAATGTCGCCAGTTTACGAGACAGAAGAGCAGCGCTGATATTTGCGGGGCTTGGGGTCATCCAACGGATGCGAACCGTGCAGCTTGCGATTATTTTATGCCGACGATCCGGGTTAAAGATCGTGTGGTTTCTCCTTTAAAAAGTAAAAATGGCTAAGTCGTTCTCATTAATTGAGAATTTCTTAATCAATCAGTATTAGTTGATTGATGCAAACGATTGCTCTCTTGGGGATGTATTGTATAATTTGCGTCGCGTCACACTTTGGTGGCGCGTATTACATTTCAGGATTCCCATGTTGAAGAAATCTCTTGCTCTAATGCTTGCTGCGTACTCACTTCCTTCCGTTGCAGGTTCGACCATCGGTATCGTCGGTGCGATGGATGTCGAAGTTGAAGCGCTACTGCCAAAAATCCAAAACCAACAAGTAAAGAAAATTGGTAGCCATCGCTTTTACACGGGTGAGTTAGAGGGCAAAACCGTTGTCGTGACAAAATCTGGCGTAGGTAAGGTCAATGCAGCAATGACGACTACTCTTCTGATTGAATCTTTCGGCGTTGACCAACTGATCTTCACGGGTATTGCTGGTGCTAGCGATCCTAAATTAGACCCGTTAGATGTCGTGGTTTCTACACGTTTGGTTCAGCACGATGTTGACCTAACCGCATTCAATATGCCGAAAGGTCTACTGCCTGATTACGAAGAGCGTTACTTCTACGCAGATAAAACACTGCAAAAATACGCATTTGATGCAGCCGTTGATACGCTTGGCAAAGAGAGTGTTTACCGTGGCGTTATCGCATCTGGTGACCAGTTCATTGCAAGCAAAGTGAAAGTGACGGGTATCTACCAAGAATACAACGCAATGGCTGTGGAAATGGAAGGCGCAGCATTAGGCCAAGTAGCAGATGCGTTCAAAGTACCTTACGTGGTTATCCGTACGATTTCAGATAAAGCGGATGGTTCGGCAGATGTTGTCTACTCGGATCTTAAAAAAGCAACGGCCGACAACTCAGCGAACATTACCCTCAATATGCTAAAGCGCATGTGAGAAAACGTTCACTAGGTTAAATTGTCTTTTGAGAACACGAAAAAGCAGCACACACGGTGCTGCTTTTTTTGTTGGGTTTCAATTGCTCTGTGATGAACGATATAAGCCGTTAAGCTACGCAATATCAGAACGGGTAAAAGGTTGGTCGTTAGCCGATTTCCACCATTGATCAAGCTGCTCTTTGTTCATGGGCTTACCAAACAAATAGCCTTGCATGAAGTCACAGCGATACGAAGATAGCCATTCGTGCATCACGTTATGCTCAATACCTTCTGCCGTTACCTTCTTGTTTTGCGCATGGCACAGTTCAATGATGGGTTTGATGACGTGGCCGTTGTCTGTATTCATCAAGGTGAGCAGAAATTCTCGGTCGAATTTGATTTTCTGAACAGGGTACTGAACAAGTTGTGTCAATGAGGTATAGCCTGAGCCAAAGTCATCAATTGCCAGCTTATAGCCAAGTTGGGCTAGTTCATCGAGTAGAGCAGTACCTTGTTGGTCGGCGGCGAAGGTTTCCGTGATTTCCAACTCAATACAGTGAGGGGGCACACCATTTTGCTTCGCTTTGTCGTGGATGAACTCGGCCATCGAGAGGGAGTTCAGCTCTGCTGATGATAGGTTAATGGATAAAATGATGTCCTTGCCAAAAATACTCTTAAGCTGGTGGTACTCTTCCATTGCGTTCGCAAACACCCAGCGGTCGATTTTCTCGAACAACCCGGTTTGTTCCGCAATAGGGATGAATTCCTTCGGTGGAATCGACCCAATTCCTTCCGCTTCCCAACGTAAGAGAACCTCCAGCCCCTCGATTTCATTGGCGTGACTGTTCATGTATGGCTGGAAAACTAAATGGAACTCGTCTTCCACGTTGGCTTTACGCAAAGCGCGTTCGATCTGGCTACGGCGCTGAGCTTCAATATTGAGCGCCGCTGAATAGTAGGCGTATTGGTTTTTACCGCCGCGTTTGGCTTGGTACATCGCCGCATCCGCACTTGAAAGCAACTTGGCAATATCAGCGCCATCTCTTGGATATTGAGCAATACCAACACTTGCCGTCACCGGAAACGAATTTGTCGAAGATTGGCTCAGATTATGGATGGGTTTGAGTAACTCTGAAGCGAACATATCTGGTATGTCGGCTTTCTTTTGGTTTGTACTCAGTAGGATGGCGAACTCATCGCCAGACAAACGAGCGCCAAAGCAAGGGCTATTGTGTTGTTGGGTAAACTTCTGGCAGACATTTTTTATATGACGAGAGAAGACTTGTAAAAGCTTGTCACCCAATTCGTGGCCGTATTTGTCGTTCACGTACTTGAAGTTATCTAGGTCGATGTATACAACCCAAAGTTGCTCAGAGGGATCGGCTAACTCGCGAGTTGCCAACTCATGAAAACGGTGACGGTTCGCGAGTTGAGTTAAGTGGTCTGTTTCAGCCAAGTGCTTGGTTTTATGATAGATGTTATTGAGTTCTTCATACATGTCGAAAAAGCGCGAAGAGAGGCGACCAATTTCATCGTCACTGTTTAGCTTTTCAATGTTAGTGCGCTTGTTTGCTTCTATTTCGCGCAGTTGTTTGTCCAGTTTCGATACCGGGCTGAGCACGTAACGATATAAAACTAAGACAATCAAAGTGATGGTACAAAACGACGCAATACCAAACGAAAGAGCCAGCTCCAACCAGACCTTATCGACCTTATTCCACATTAAATACTCTGCCGGTGACAAAATTGCGTGGAAATGCGGTAAGAGTTCTATGGTTTGGGCTAGAGGGATGTCGAGGTGAATCGGTTTGTCAGAAAATGTGATGACACTGTGGGTATCAAATTCGATTTCGTGTTTGATGTCATTAAAAGCTTCGAGAGAGACGGAGACGACAACAAAGAATGCGTTGTGCGGATCAAAGCTGGGTGGGTGCTCGCCCGTTCGCTTATCGAACAGTTCGTACTGCAGGAGTATGCTTTGCCCACTTGAGTTGTAAATAAAGCCGGTATGGCTGGTTTTACCGTGCTGGGCATAGCTCTTTTCTACGTATTCGAGAATCTTAGGATCGACGCTGCCGTTGGACTCATAAAACTGATTCTCGGTGTAATAGAGTAGGTGTTGGTCGCCATCCAGTATTGCCATGTTCGCATCGCCATTATAACCATGGCTTAGCACTTCCACTGTTTCATCCAATCGGTTGAATAGCTGTCGTTCTCGGTACGGGTCTTCGTGGTTAACGAAGTAATCCTGTAAGACTTCACTTTTCCCTAGGGTATAGGCGTAACTGTTGAGGAAGATATTGGCTTGACGAAATTGCCCTGCGAGTTTCTCCATTTGCAGCTGAATGTAGCTGTCTTCTCGCTTGATCAATGTGACTTTTTGAATGCTATAAATGATGTAACTCGACACCAACGCGCTAATAAGAATGACTGGCGCGACAAGCAAAACAACTCTATTGCTTAGTTTCATTATGGTTCTTCAATTTCCGTTTGTGTCCCTACAAACGTTCCCTACTTAAAGGTTCCGAACGGATGACGATAGTATTTCTGTGTTTTTCAAATTGTAAGTGGGTGATTTTCGAAAGTCAGACACCCTTACTTAATTTGTGATGCTGTGTGCGGTTTTTTACGAGATTGACCAGAAGAAGTCTCAAACTTTAGACATATTTGTACCGTTTCAAAAGCACAAAATACATTTTCTGGATGAATGCGAAAATGAGAAATACAGTTCTGACAGTTTCCCTTTTATTGATTTTTCCCCATCGAAACGTTTCGATGGGGAAATGTGACCTCAATATCTTTTTCTTCATCACATAAGCTTCAATTACGGATCATTCTCACACCTTATCGATCTGTCACTAGCCAATTTTCATTGCCGTCCTATTATTGCATCGAAACGTTTCGATGGGTTTTCTGTCAATACTAAGAAATGAAACTCAAAGTTGTATGAACGTGTAACCGAAAGGTCGATGAGATGAAAAAAAGTACCCTAATTAACTCAGAAATTTCTTACTTGGTGGCGACGCTGGGTCATACCGACGAAATCACCATTTGTGACGCGGGTTTGCCAATTCCTGATCATGTACAGCGCATTGATTTAGCGTTGACGCACGGAGTCCCAGGCTTTCTAGATACCGTTCGCGTGATTCTGTCTGAGTCCCAAATTGAAGGGGTCATCATTGCTGAAGAATTCGCAAAAGTTAGCCCAGTTCACCATGATGCTTTAATCACTGAGCTAACCAAAGAAAGTGAGCAAACAGGCAAACAAATCGCGATCAACTATGTGTCGCATGAAGATTTTAAAGCTCGCACAGAACAAAGCCGCGCTGTTGTTAGAACAGGCGAGTGCACACCTTACGCGAACGTGATTTTCCAAGCCGGCGTGGTTTTTTAAGCCACAACTAATTGAGGACAAATTATGACTCAAGCCATTCTACAACTGAGCGACATCGAGAAAGCGTTCCCGGGTGTTAAGGCGTTGGATAAAGCCAGCCTTAACGTATACCCAGGTCGTGTGATGGCGTTGATGGGAGAGAACGGGGCAGGTAAGTCGACCTTGATGAAAGTGTTAACGGGCATCTACCACATGGATGTAGGAAGCATCAAATATCAAGGCCAACCAGCGGCGTTTAAAGGTCCACGAGACTCGCAAGAAGCCGGCATCAGTATCATTCACCAAGAATTGAACTTGATCCCGGAGCTGACGATTGCCGAAAACATCTATCTAGGTCGTGAGTTTACCGGTTCTATGGGGCGTATTCAGTGGGGCAAGATGTATGAAGAAGCAGACAAGTTGCTTCAACGCCTTAACGTAAAGCACTCATCGAAAACTTTGCTTGGTGATTTGAGCCTTGGTGAGCAACAAATGGTTGAGATTGCGAAAGCGCTGTCTTTCGAATCCAAAGTCATCATCATGGATGAACCAACGGACGCGTTGACCGACAAAGAGACGGAATCGTTGTTTAAAGTGATCAACGAACTTCGCGACCAAGGTTGCGGCATCGTTTACATCTCACACCGCCTGAAAGAAATCTTCGAAATCTGTGATGACATTACTGTGTTACGTGACGGTAAGTTCATCGGCGAATGCCAAGTTAAAGACACCGACGAAGATGGACTCATCGAAATGATGGTTGGTCGTAAGTTGGAAGAACAATATCCACGTATCGATGTGACGCATGGTGACGTTTGTCTTGAAGTGATTGGTTTGACGGGCTCGGGCGTTCACGACATTAACTTCACACTTCAACGTGGTGAAATCCTTGGCGTGTCAGGCTTGATGGGCGCGGGGCGTACGGAGTTGATGAAGGTTATTTACGGTGCGCTACCAAGTGAGCGTGGCGTTATCAACTTAGACAACAAGACCATTAACCCGGTTAGTCCACAAGATGGCCTGGCGAATGGCATTGCTTACATCTCTGAAGATCGTAAAGGCGATGGCTTGGTGCTGGGGTTATCCGTGAAGGAGAACATGTCTCTGTGTGCACTGGATAAACTCACCAAAGGCTTCCAAATCCAACATGGCGAAGAAGTCGTGGCGGTAGAAGACTTCATCAAACTGTTCAACATCAAAACGCCAACCCGAGACCAAATCATTGGCAACCTGTCTGGTGGTAACCAGCAGAAAGTGGCAATCGCAAAAGGGCTGATGACCAAACCCAAAGTTCTGATTCTGGATGAGCCTACTCGCGGCGTCGACGTGGGTGCGAAGAAAGAAATCTACCAGCTAATCAACAAATTTAAAGCCGATGGCATGAGCATCATCTTGGTTTCTTCTGAGATGCCTGAAGTGCTAGGCATGAGTGACCGCATCATGGTGATGCACGAAGGTCGTATTACTGGCGAATTCGATGCGAAAGACGCCGACCAAGAAACACTACTCGCTTGTGCCGTAGGCAGAAAGATCAATGAGGAAGCAGCATGAGTACTAAGACCATGAGCAAACCAACCGAAGCGAACAGCAAAAAGTTGTTCACCAAAGAATGGCTGATTGAGCAAAAGTCGCTGATTGCACTGATTTTCTTGATTGTTGTTGTGTCATTCTTGAACCCGAACTTTTTTACGGTAGACAACATTCTTAATATTCTTCGTCAAACCTCAGTTAACGCAATCATAGCGGTAGGTATGACGTTGGTTATCCTGACCGCAGGCATCGACCTAAGTGTTGGTTCTGTACTCGCGTTATGTGGTGCGTTTGCCGCGAGCATGATTGCATTAGAAGTGCCTGTGCTTATCGCAGTTCCGACTGCATTGTTCGCTGGTGCAGCTTTGGGGGCGATCAGCGGTATCATCATTGCCAAAGGTAAGGTTCAAGCCTTTATCGCAACACTGGTTACTATGACGTTACTACGCGGTGTAACCATGGTTTACACAGACGGTCGTCCTATCTCTACGGGCTTTACTGACACAGCAGACGCATTTGCATGGTTCGGTACCGGTTACGCACTCGGTATCCCAGTTCCTGTTTGGTTGATGGTGATTGTCTTTGCTGCAGCTTGGTACCTACTGAACCACACTCGCTTTGGTCGCTACGTGTATGCACTTGGTGGCAACGAATCAGCAACGCGCCTTTCTGGTATAAACGTTGACCGTGTGAAAATCGGTGTATACGCCATCTGCGGTATGTTGGCAGCGCTTGCAGGCATCATCGTAACATCTCGCCTGTCTTCGGCGCAGCCAACAGCAGGTATGGGCTACGAGCTAGACGCTATCGCAGCAGTGGTTCTTGGCGGCACCAGTTTGATGGGCGGTAAAGGTCGCATCATGGGGACTTTGATTGGTGCTCTAATCATCGGCTTCCTAAACAACGCGCTGAACCTACTCGATGTTTCTTCTTACTACCAAATGATTGCGAAAGCAGTGGTTATCTTGCTAGCAGTACTGGTAGACAACAAAAACAAGTAATCGATATTTAAAATAAAGAGCTCCACTAAATCCTGAATACAAATCGAGCCAGAGGACGTGTGCTGGCTCACCCTACACAAAGGACTAGAACGATGAAAAAACTCGCAACTCTTATCTCTGCTGCACTTCTTTCTTCAACCGTATCGGTAGCGGCGCACGCTCAAGATACAATGGCGATTGTAGTTTCTACACTGAATAACCCGTTCTTCGTAACGATGAAAGACGGCGCAGAAGCAAAAGCGAAAGAACTGGGATATGACTTGATTGTACTGGACTCGCAAAATGACCCGAGTAAAGAACTGTCAAACATCGAAGACCTAACGATTCGTGGCGTAAAAGCGATTCTGATTAACCCAACAGATTCAGACGCTGTGTCAAACGCGATTCGTATGGCGAACCGTTCTAAGATCCCTGTGTTGACACTAGACCGTGGTGCAAGTCGTGGTGATGTAGTGAGCCACATCGCATCTGACAACGTAGTTGGTGGCGAAATGGCTGGTCACTACATCATGGAAAAAGTAGGTGAGAAAGCGAAAGTTATCCAACTAGAAGGTATTGCAGGTACGTCTGCGGCGCGAGAGCGTGGTGAAGGTTTCATGACAGCAGTTAAGGGCAGCAACATGGAGCTACTAGCAAGCCAACCTGCTGATTTTGACCGTACTAAAGGTCTGAACGTAATGGAAAACTTGCTTGCAGCTAACCCAGATGTTCAAGCGGTATTTGCTCAGAATGATGAGATGGCACTTGGTGCGCTTCGCGCAGTTCAGGCATCAGGTAAAGACGTAATGATCGTAGGCTTCGACGGTACCGACGATGGTATCGCTGCAGTTAACCGTGGCAAGCTAGCAGCGACTATCGCACAGCAACCAGATCTTATCGGTGCGTTGGGTGTAGAAACTGCAGCGAAAGTATTGAAAGGCGAGAAGGTTGAGGAGTACATTCCTGTTCCGCTTAAAGTCGTGACTAAGTAAGCTTAGCGCCTGACTCAGTGATTCTTCTTTGTTGAAGATAACGGAATGACCCAATGAATGTGTTGGGTCATTCCAAACAACGAAAGCGGTACGTTAGAAAATTAAAACTTACTGAATCGTAATACGCTTACGTTTTTTCAAAGAGCGTAAACCTATTACTCCTGTTCAAATATAAAGGGTTCAATCAGAACCGAGGATAACCGTATGAATAAGTTAGTGGTGTTAGGTAGTGTAAACGCTGACCATGTTCTTCAAGTGCCTTCTTTCCCTCGCCCAGGCGAGACGCTGCATGGTCGCAACTATCAAGTTATCCCAGGTGGCAAAGGTGCCAACCAAGCTGTGGCGGCAGCTCGATTAAACGCAGACATCGGCTTTATTGCGTGTGTGGGTGATGATTCATTCGGCATCAACATTCGCGAGAACTTCAAAATGGATGGCATCGACATTACTGGCGTGAAGATGCAGCCAAACTGCCCAACGGGCATTGCCATGATTCAAGTGGCGGACAGCGGCGAGAACAGCATTTGTATCTCTGCAGAAGCCAACGTAAAGCTGACTGCGGAGGCGATTGAGCCCGATCTAGAGCGCATTCGTCAGGCTGATTACTTGTTGATGCAACTAGAAACGCCAATGTGCGGCATCGAGAAAGCAGCACGAATCGCGAAAGATGCCAAAACCAACGTGATTCTTAACCCTGCACCAGCTCGCGAGCTGTCAGATGAATTACTGTCTTGCATCGATGTGATTACACCAAATGAAACGGAAGCGGAAGTGCTAACAGGTGTGACGGTAACGGACGATGACAGTGCACAAGAAGCGGCGAACATCCTGCATTCGAAAGGCATTGAAATTGTAATGATCACGCTCGGTGCGAAAGGAGTGTGGCTGAGTCAAAACGGTCGTGGTGAAATCATTCCTGGCTTCCGCGTAGAGGCAACAGATACCACAGCGGCGGGCGATACTTTTAATGGGGCATTAGTCACTGGTTTATTGGAAGACTTACCTTTAGAATCAGCGATTAAGTTTGCCCACGCAGCAGCAGCGATCTCAGTAACTCGCTTTGGCGCGCAAACCTCCATTCCAACCCGTGAAGAGGTTGAGGAGTTTCTGGCTCAAAAGTAGGGCCTGTTGACCTTTCGAGCTGATTTTTGCAGCGATTTGTGGGCAGTTTATACAAGGCAGAGGCTTTGAAATGTAGTTGGCCTACCTGATAAGCCGATAACGAAGTAGAAATAAGCCACAAATGCTGCCCGAAGGGTTCGGCTAAAAGCGTTTTACTCTTTGTTGAGAGGTATGTGCTTAGGATGACTAGGCTACAAACCTCTCGTCGCGATTAAAACGCTTTTATCTCGAACAAAACTTAACCACGAAAGAACAACAGACCCTAAAATCAAGGAGTAATAACATGGCAACGATGAAAGACATCGCAAAACTGGCAGGGGTTTCCACTTCAACTGTGAGCCATGTTATTAACAAAACTCGCTTTGTCAGCGAAGAGATCTCGGAACGAGTCAGCAACGCTGCCAAAGAACTCAATTACTACGCGCCGTCTGCTTTGGCGCGTAGCCTCAAAGTCAATCGCACCAAAACCATTGGTATGCTAGTAACCACCTCTACCAACCCATTTTTCGGTGAAGTCGTAAAAGGTGTTGAGCGCAGTTGCTACCATAAAGGCTACAGCCTGATCCTGTGTAACACTGAAGGCGATAACGAGCGCATGCGTGAATCTATCAATACGCTGTTGCAAAAGCGCGTTGATGGTTTGATTTTGATGTGTTCATCGTTAGAAGGGGAGCGTATTGATGTATTCGAACGTTACCCTGATATTCCAGTTGTAGTCATGGATTGGGGCCCAATGTTGTTCACCAGCGATAAGATTCAAGATAACTCGCTTCGTGGTGGCTATCTTGCAGCTAAATACCTTATCGACTGCGGCCACCAAGAGATTGGTTGTATTACAGGTCCACTAATCAAGCATCAAGCGCAAATGCGTTACGAAGGCTATAAGCGAGCGATGATTGAAGCTGGGCTTGAGTTCAATGCAAACTGGATTGTTGAATCTGACTTTGAATGTGAAGGTGGTTATCAAGCCTTCAAGAAGATGGCGGAACGTGGTCCGCTCCCAAGCTCGATTTTTGTCTCCAACGACATGATGGCAATGGGCGCAATTAACGCGGCTAACGAGCTAGGCATTAAAATTCCAGAGCAGTTATCTATTATTGGCTACGATGACATCCATATCGCCAAATTCATGTCTCCATCTCTGACAACAATTCACCAACCAAAATACCGTCTAGGGCAAGCCGCAGTCGAAACCTTATTGCGAAAATTGGATGATAAATCTGATGAAGCTCAGGTTGTACAGCTTGAACCTACATTGGTTGAGCGTAACAGTGTGAAGTGCCTCTCCGAATAAAGAAGTTATTCGTTCTCAATTAGTTATTTATCTAAACTTATAATGGTTAGCTTTCTGAATGGATTTAGAAAGTAAATGCCTTCTTTTTACATAATAAGCCCATCAAAGTGTGATTTTTTGCGCGTAAAGTGAAAGATATCGTGTAGAAATTCACAGGAAAGCTTATTATTAGAAGAGTCTATAAATAGATTTATAAATTATTGTGGTGAATGGAAATTTTTTATGTTTGTTAAGAGATACGCACAGTATTCAACCAAGAAACCGTGGTTTCATCGTATCAATGTAATGTTGGTATTGTTCGTATTTGTAGTCAGTGTTTATGAACTGCTCGCAAACGAAGAATTCGTCTACTTATCGGGTATTGCTTTTACGTTCATTGCAACTGCATTTTTTGCTTCTGCGTCATCTTTCAAAAAGCGCTATTTAGGGCATGAGTCGTAAGCGCCTTAGGGTGACAAGTGCCATCAAAGCACTTTAAAACAATTATTGATCTGATTTATGATCGGATACATCAAAGGGAGGACAAATGTCCTCCTTTTTGTTTGCTGCGAGGCAATAAGATGAGCGCATCCCAAGCACAATAATAAAGGACATCTTCATGGACCTATTTGCCCTGTTAGACATCAACAACACCCTTGTTAACATTCCTATTGGTGGTGGCTATGCAATGAGCTGGATTGAAGCCTTTGGTACGGTTTTCGGTCTGCTTTGTATTTGGTTTGCAAGCCAAGAAAAAACGATCAACTACTTGTTCGGTCTGCTGAACGTAACACTTTTTGCCGTTATCTTTTTCCAGATTCAGCTTTACGGATTGCTTCTGCTTCAACTGTTCTTCTTTTGCGCCAACATCTATGGCTGGTATGCATGGACAAGACCAAATGCACAAGGTGAGATACTTGAGGTGCGTTGGTTAAGCAAACAGAAGCTGATTGCGACAGGTTCAGTAAGCATTGTTGCGATTGCGATGTTAACGATTTACATCGACCCATTCTTCTTTGCGTTGGCTAACATTGCCGTTGATACGCTAAATGTGTTCGGTGCAGGTTTGTCTGAACCAGTCTTAGAACCAGATGCTTTCCCATTCTGGGATACAACCATGACAGTGCTTTCTATCGTGGCGCAAATCTTAATGACACGTAAGTACGTTGAGAACTGGATTCTTTGGGTCGTAATCAACATCATCAGCGTTGGTATTTACGCGACACAAGGTGTGTACGCAATGTCGGTTCAATACGCGATTCTCATGTTCATCGCAGCAAACGGCACAAGAGAGTGGGCACGTAGCGCAAAACGCAACGGTGGGAAGACCCTAACTCAAGCGACAGCTCAAGGTTAAGCCAATGATGAAACAACCTCATATTGGTGTAGACAGTACTCAAATAGCGCCTCGAGTGATCGTCTGTGGTGAGCCAGATCGAGCAAACCGTATTGCCGCGTTGTTTGATAACGCAGAACTGGTCTCTGAAAACCGTGAGTATCGCGTTTTCACTGGCGCATACAAAGGTCAACGCGTATCTGTTTGCAGTACAGGTATCGGAGCACCTTCGATGATCATTGCGGTGGAAGAGTTAAAGCAGTGTGGTGTGACAGATGTGATTCGAGTGGGTTCTGCTGGCGCGATGCAATCTGGCATTCAACTTGGTGAGTTGATTGTGGCTGAAGGCGCCTTAAGAGACGAAGGTGGCTCGAAAGCGTACGTTCGCTCTTCGTATCCGGCTTACGCAAGCTTTTCGTTATTGAAAGCGTTGGACAGCTATTTAGCCGAAAAAGAGGCGCGCTATCATTTAGGTGTGGTTCGTTCCCATGACAGCTTCTATACCGACGACGAAGAAGCGATCTGCGAGTACTGGAACAAGAAAGGTATTCTCGGTGCGGATATGGAAACCTCGGCTTTGTTTACTGTCGGTCGACTGCGTGGTCTGAATGTCGCCTCCATTCTGAACAATGTGGTTTTGTATCAGCAGGATGTGAAAGAAGGCGTAGGGCAGTACGTCGACGAAGCGCAAGTGATGATGGAAGGGGAGCGTTTAGCGTCTTACGCTGCTCTTGAAGCCTTAATTACACAGAGTTAACCAGATCACAGCTTAGTCAATTTTATAAGCGGCACCTTGGTGTCGCTTTTTTATTGGCTGTCATCAAACGATTCTAGCGAGTACAATCTATTTGAGATTGTTGTCATTAAAGAGAAACTCACGTGAAAATAAGCCCTTATCCGACTGGACGTTTCAAAAGCTTTCTAGAACAGAAAAGTGCTGAGTTTCGTGACTTAATCTATCAATGCCAAATCGGCAGTCGATACTTTGACTCTGGTGAAGAGATCCTTCGCCAAGGTGAACAACTTCAATATCTTTATGTTGTGCCAGTTGGTCGAGTTTCGATGAGCATCATTGCTGCTAATGGACGACGTTTCCAGCTGGGCGAAGCCAATTGCGATTATCACATCTATGGTGAAATGGAGTACTTCACCCAAACGCCTTGCCAATGGAATGTGGTAGCTGATGAACACATGCAAGTGGATATCATCTGTATTCAAAAACTGACTGAGGCGTTGCATCAACAACCTGACATGATGTTCTTCTTTGCCTCTGCTTTGGCGGAGGATTATCAGGATTCAATGGACATCTACACCAATCGCTTGTTACACCCAATTACTTACAACATCGCTTATGATTTGTTGGTGCAAAAACAGACTAATACCTTGTTGGGTGGATTTGGCAAAGTAAACCAAGAAGCCGAAAGATTTGGCACTTCGGGGCGTGTTTATCGCCGAGCGGTGAAAGATTTAATGGAAAAGGGTTTGATCAGAAAGGGCGAACAGGGGCTAGAGATTGTTGATGAACTTGCACTAAAAGCGTTTCTTGACGCCTACGAGTAGCCCGCACGATTCCATTTAAAAAAAAAGCTGCGGGCTATCTGGTTTATCTGTTATTCAATCAGAACAATGTGTGTTTATTCTGATTTAAAAACACAATTTTTAGCAAAATCAGACGCTTCGTTTGCTGTCCATTCGCCTTTTGGCTTTTCTTTCATGTCGTTACACCATGCTTCACTACCAACTTCAGTACAAGCCATCAATTGTGCAGCGACAAATAAAACCAATGCTAACTTCTTCATTATCTAGTCCTTTCTAGTGAGTCATTTAAACCTAGTATAAACATTCACTGAGCTGATAAATATCAAAATGACAACTTTGCGCTTACCGTCTCAAATTCGATATCTGTATGGTGTAATTTGTTGATTTAATAAGCCTATTTAGAAGTGTAACGAATGTAAAGTTATTGAATAATTGGTTGAATGCCTGTTTGAGTAAGGATATATTGCGAATGCGCATGATAACGGATCTCATTAAGGCTTGAAAATGGAAAAACTCGTCAGTGCGGCAATTCTTTCGCTGCTTATAATTTCACCTTCTTTTGCTGCAACCGTCAAAATTGACCATTACATGGGAACGACAGAAGTTGAACAATCCCCCAAACGAGTGGTTGTGATTGGCTTTGGCCCACTCGATATGCTGGATAGTTTTGGCATCGATCCAGTAGCGGTATCGAACGCCTCCCATCTTCCAAAGTACTTATCTAAATACAGCAAGACCTATTACACATCGGCAGGTAGTCTTTTCGAACCAGACTTTGAAACCATCTACATGCAAAAGCCGGACTTGATTTTGGTTGGTCCTCGCGGTTCGTCTAAATACGATGAGTTAAGTGAAATAGCACCAACAGTTGTGCTCGCATCAGGTGAAAACGAAGGCTACTGGCAGGGCACAAAAGCGCAATGGCGCAACGTTGGCAAGATCTTCAATATAGAAGAAAAGGTTGAACAAAAAATTGAAAACCTGGATGCACAGTTCAAGGCGATTCGTGATTACAACCAAACCAACAATAATGATGCACTCACAATTCTAAGCATTGCTGACAACATCAGTGCATTTGGTGCGAAATCTCGTTTTGGCGCGATTTACTCAGATTTTGGCTTTTCAGAGACTGTGGAGAATCTCAAAACGGGCACACATGGTGACGTCATTTCTTATGAGTTTATTCGCGAAGCCAACCCGAAAAACATCCTCGTTATTGATAGAAACGCACTTCACGCAAAGTCTGACAATGACCTTGCTAAATCGCTTGATAACGATTTGGTTAAAGCGACTTCTGCATACAAGAACAAGAAAATTACCTTCCTAGATGTTGATGCTTGGTACTTAGCTATGTCGGGTGTGACTGCAACGGAAAAGATGGTGAGTGAAATTAAACACACGATCGAACTTTAAGCCAAGCTAGCAGAGGTTAACTTTGAAAAAGTTATTGCTTGTTCTTGTTGCTCTAAGCGTCGCGTCGTTGTTTGTTGGGGTGGGAAATATGACACCCCAACAGTTGTTTTCGGGTGATGCAAAAGCACTAGAACTCTTCTTCACTAGCCGGATTCCGCGCCTATTTGCGATTCTGCTTGCTGGGGCCGGGCTAAGTATCGCTGGATTAGTGATGCAGCAAATTAGCCAAAACCGATTCGCTGCGCCTTCAACAACAGGCACGATTGAGTGTGCCATGCTTGGTTACGTAATGAGTGTGGTGTTTTTTGGTAGTGGCGAACAGCTTTGGCTTGTCTTTGGTGTCTCTATTCTTGGCACTTTAATGTTCGTTCAGTTCATTCAGCGTATCCAATTTAAAAGCGTCGTATTTGTGCCGCTCGTGGGCATCATCTTTGGTAACGTTGTTGACGCTGTCACTACTTTCATTGCCTACAAATACGATGCACTACAAAGTCTGTCTGCGTGGAGCGTGGCAAACTTTGCCAACATTTTGCGCGGTGATTTTGAGCTGCTCTATATCGCTGTCCCCGTCGCCCTTTTAAGTTACTTGTTTGCGGCACGAATTTCTGCGGTTGGTATTGGTAAAGACTTTGCAGTAAACCTTGGTCTTAACTACCAACAAGTGGTGACATTAGGTGTACTTTTGGTGTCGGTAATGTCAGCCAGTGTGGTGATGATCGTTGGTCAACTGCCGTTTCTTGGACTTATCGTGCCAAACTTAGTCAGTTACTTCTACGGTGATAACCTCAAACGCAATATCCCGCTTACTGCCATGTATGGAGCGTTCCTTGTTTTAGCGTGTGACCTGGTTAGCCGAGTGATCATTTTCCCTCATGAAATGCCTATTTCAATTGTGATCAGCATCTTGGGTGGTGTGGTGTTTATCGCGATGTTGTTACGAGGTAAGCAAAGTGCGTGATTCCAAGAAACTGATCTTATTGGCAGGCATTGCGCTGCTTTTTGCATTTTTGTTTATTGGTATTGGCTTAACAACAGATAACTACCAGTACTTTTTGTCGCGACGTGTACCTAAAGTGTTAGCCATGGTATTGGCAGGTATTGCGATTGCTCAATCTTCATTGGTGTTCCAAACCATTACCCATAACCGGATCCTCACCCCTAGCATCATGGGATTTGATGCGTTGTATGTGTTGACGCAAGTTCTGGTTGTTTTGTTGTTTGGTGGTTTAAGCGCTCTCGTTCTGAATGTTTACATCAACTTCTCGATTGCGGTATTGGTGATGGTAGGCTTTTCGCTATTGCTGTTTGGATTTTATTTTTCAAAAGGCGGGCGTAATCTCATCACTTTGCTGTTGGTTGGGCTGATCTTTGGGCAGTTGTTTAGCAATATTGCGGTGTTCTTCTCTCTTCTGATGGACCCAAATACCTTTGCGTTTGTGCAATCTAAACTGTATGCCAGTTTCAACAATGTGAAGGTGAACTTGGTGTATCTAAGCTCGCCAATATTGTTCATCGCTTGTTGGTTGTTGTATCGCATGCATCACACCTTAGATGTGTTTTGGCTCGACCAGGACAATGCTAAGAGTCTAGGGGTTGATGTCCCTAAAGTGACGCGCAACGTCTTCATTCTCTCCGCGCTCCTCATTGCCATCTCGACCGCGCTTGTCGGCCCTATCATGTTTTTTGGATTGTTGGTGACAAACTTAAGTCGTGAGATGTTCCGCTCCTACCAGCATCGTACCCTGTTAATAGGCTGCTCATTGATGGCAATTTGTGCCTTGTTGTCGGGGCAATGGATTATAGAAAACGTCTTTTCATTTGAAACGACGTTGAGCGTAGTGATTAACTTTATTGGCGGTATCTACTTCTTGTATCTATTGCTGAAAAACAAAGTCGTATAAACATGATTATTATAGATAAACTAACGAAAGCATTTGGTCCCAACAAAGTGGTTGATGAGGCCGATACTCAATTTGAAAAAGGGAAAGTAACGTCAATTATTGGCCCTAACGGAGCAGGGAAGAGTACGTTACTATCAATGGCGTCGCGATTGACTGAGCGTGATGGTGGTAGCGTTATGATCGACTGTAAAGAGATTGCTGAATGGGACACCAAAGAGCTTGCAAAAAAGCTGGCGGTACTGCGCCAAGCAAACACAATTACGATGCGTTTTACCGTAAAAGAGTTGGTCTCATTTGGACGATTCCCTTATTCGAAAGGTAACCTAACCAAAGATGACCATGCGTTAATCGACCAAGCTATCGACTACTTAGATCTGAAAGAAATTCAAGATAAATTCTTAGATGAATTGAGTGGTGGTCAACGACAGCTGGCCTTTATTGCAATGGTAATTGCCCAAGATACGGATTACGTTTTTCTCGATGAACCATTGAATAACCTTGATATCAAGCACTCACTACAGATCATGAAAGTCGTTCAACGTCTTGCGCACGATATGAACAAAGCCATGGTGGTGGTGATTCATGATATTAACTTTGCTGCGTGTTATTCCGACGAGATCCTTGCCCTCAAGAAAGGGAAAGTAGTGGCCAGTGGTAAAGTCGAAGAGGTGATTCAGTCTTCAACGCTAGAGGATATCTACGAGACTCCGTTCAATATCATTGAGCTTAATGGTAAGCGTATGTGTACTTACCATTAAAGTTATGTTCTATCGACCAAAATTCCGTTAAAGCGGAGCTCAACAAAACAATAGCCCAGCAAGGTAAAGTAGAAACAGTGACGGGTTTACTTGGTGAGCTCGTCCATGATCGGACAGCGGCTCTTTGCATCCCCAGGACATGAAGAAACCCAGCCCTCCAACTGCTTTTTAATCTCCACTAAGTGGGCAATTTTTTGCTCCACTTCATGAAGTTTGTCCATGGTTCGTGCTTTTACTTCGCTACTTTTGCGGTTTGGGTTGTGTGCCAATTGCACGAACTCTTTGCATTCTTGTAATGAGAAACCGGCGTTTTTTGCTCTGGAAACAAGGTTTAGCTCTTGGATGTGTTTTTCAGAATATTCGCGATAGCCGGAGTCGCTGCGAGCTGGTGACGAAATGATGCCTTTGTCTTCGTACATACGAATCGATTTAGAAGACAATCCTGTGAGTTTTGCAACTGCACCAATATTCATGATGACCTCTGTGTTTCAGATAACCTTTCTCGCGAGTATAACGCTAAGTGTTGGTGTTCAAAAACGACTTTAATGCTGTTTTTCGTCTGTCGATTCGGTGGGTTAAAAATTTGGCAAACAAAAAAGCCCGTAAGCATAACACTTACGGGCTTTCTAAAATCGTTTTAACTAGGCTTCTTCAGGCGCTAGGCTTTTTTTTTCCTGCTGCATTTTTGCAAGGAAGTACACGTTAACACATGCAATAAAGCCGTTTGTTAGTACTACTGGCCATGAATCAATCATCAAACCGTACGCTGTGAAAAGTGCACAGCCGATAAAGTTAAGGATACGAAGCTTAACGATATCTTTCATAGTTAGTGAGATAGCAACCATGATAGAAGCCGCGTAGCCTAGAATCTCAACCATGTTCATTTCCATTATTTGACCCTCTTAAATCTGCCGAATTTTGTCGGTACCACTTCTTCTCATCTTGAGATTAACGAGGAAGCTCCATGCCTCGAATGGTCTTTTTCGTTTTGATGGGTGCACTATAGCAATGGAAAAACCGTGATGAAAGCCTCAAATAAAGGTTAAGAGAAGGTTAGCGATTACGCAAACGTTTAGGAGAGAAATTATTGATAATTTTACTTATTGTGTTGATTGATATTAGTGATGGCAACAATAGATAAAACAAAGTTGAAGGAAGGTAAACAATAACATAATATTGCAAATGAGAATTATTATTAATTAAGTTGATTTATGCCAATTGCTATTAGTCTTATTTTTTCGTTTGCTCTTATCATGCGGACAAAACCGAATTCACTGGGAATTGGGGTTCATATCCTAACTCACATACTACTGTTGATTTTTATCCCTTCTTCCTATGTTATTCAGTATCTTATCGTGATGTTCTTTACTTCTCCTTTGCTTATTAGGTTGGCAAAGCGTTCGTCTACATACGATGTTTTGTTTGCCTTTCTACCCTTACTCATTGGCACTGGTGGCTTGATTCTCACTTCTTAGGTTGTTCAACTTTTCTTCTCACTGGATTGAAACTAATCTTTGTCTAATAAGCCTTTTGTTTCATAAAATTAATGGATAGTTTACATTTGAATGTGTCGCATACTTGTGACTTGGTGAGGTTTTCATTTCATGTGGTTAACGAAAGAACAAAATTTGATTGTTTATTGACTCAATAGTTAGTTAAATCAGTCTGGTGAGACAATGTGAATCACATTTCTATAAACTAAAATAATTTATAAAGGTCTAACGAAGTGCGTTAGCCATTAGCGGGGGTCAGATGAGTACACAAGCTGTGCCGCAAGAAGTTGTAGTAGATGCTGTCAAAGGGGATGTTTACGCGCTAAGCCTTGAGGGGAAGGTGAGAGCGATAAACGTTGGGGATGTATTAGTTCCGGGTGATGTCATCATCACTGAAAACGGCGCTTCCATTGAAGTGATCGCGGAAGGCTCACTCTATCTCGTGGATGAGAATTGTGTAGCCTGCATACCGGCACCATCTTTAGAGCAACAACCGACAGACGCGGTTGTTCAAGCGCCCGTTGATGGCCAAATCAATGTCGATCCAACCGCGGCGGCTGACGCCGAATTCGGGGCTGAGGATGTGGCTGCAATCCAGCAAGCCATTTTAGAAGGCGCTGACCCTACGGCTATCCTTGAAGCCACGGCCGCGGGTCCGGCTGGTGGCGGCGGTGGTTCTGGGTCTGCAAACGCAGGCTTTGTTACTGTTGAATACAATAACCCTGAAGTATTGGCCTCAACGTTTTTTGAAACCTCAGCTCCGACTGGTAACACGGATACTGAAGATGATCCTGACGGCTTAAATGTCACTGTTTTTGCCGATGGTGGCCAATCTCTCTCTTCTCAAGTAACAGAAGGCTCAATTTCTCTATCAAGCTATCCGCAAACCATTTCGTCTAGTTTGCTGGTTGAAGCAGGGGATCTCGCACTTGATACTGCTTCATTTATACCCGAAACGTCTTCTTTAGAGTCTTTGTTAACTGAGCTTAACAGTGATATTACTTCTGGTGGTCAGCCAGTGGCGTTCGTTTATGACGAAGCGCAAAATGCTATTATCGGTACTCAAGAAGGTAACGAAGTGCTTCGTATCGAGATCGAAGCGACATCTTTAGGCCGTGATTTAGAGTTAGAGGTCGTTACCACGATTAGCCAGGGCGTTGACCATGTTGCGTCTGTTGCTGATGGTCAAGTATCGATCGTCGGTGATCAAATCAATATTGCTTTTGATATTACAGGTGCAGATATTGGTGGTAACAGCATTCAAGCGCCTATTGATTTTACGACAACTGTTATTGATGGCGATGATCCTGCGCCGCAAAACGTTACTTTTGAAAACGTTGAATCTTCTTCTACACCAATCACTGGCACCTTTGTTGATATTGGTAGTGATCAATTGGCAACGGTCACGTTTAATCAAGAAGGACTTAGTCAGTTCGATGGCCTACTGAGTGATAATCAGGCGACAGAAGCGGTACTCTCTGAAGACGGCAGTACTATCACCTTGTCCATTGCTGGCTCGAATGAAACCGTCTTAACCATTGGTCTGAACACAGATGGCACTTACCAATTTGAGCAATTTAAGCCGTTAGAACAAACAAACGGTGAAGATACGATTGAGCTCTCTTTGCCAACCACAATCGTCGACTTTGACCAAGATACGGCAAGCAACACCTTTACGATGACCATCCTTGATGGCGATAATCCGGTGATTGAAAACGTGACGGGATTGTCTTTAGACGAGGCGGGGGTTGACCAAGGTTCACAGGAAGGTGCGGTAGTAACAAGTGGTACTGGGTCGATCACGACAGCGGTCGGTAGCGACATCATTGATCACTATGAGTTGGAACCTACGGAGTTTAATGTTGGTGGAGAACTCCAATCTCAAGGGCAGGTTGTTCAACTAGAACTAGCGTCCAAGAGTAACGGCGTACGTACTTACGAAGGCTTCATCGAGCTGGATGGCGTGCGTATTACCGTATTTGATGTGGCGATTGATGCGCCTGCATTGGGCGAATACCAATTCAACTTGTATGAACAACTTGACCATACGGGTGCCAACGATGACTCGCTTACTTTCTCACTGCCAGTTTACGCGGTAGATGCGGATGGTGACCGCTCCTCGATTACCGACGGCTCGAACACACCAGAAGCAGCGCAAATTGTCATTCAAGTTCAAGATGACGTTCCCACGATTGATGGCGTCGAGGCACTAGCCGTCGATGAAGACGATTTATCAAGCATTGGCTCCGATCAAAGCGACTCTGTGCTCGCGCAAGGCAGTTTCACGACGACTCAGGGCTCAGACCGTGTTGTAAGTTATCAATTAGAAAGCGGTACTGACCCACTCAATGGGTTGGAATCTCAGGGTCGATCTATCTCTCTGACGGAAACAACCAACTCAGATGGCAGCTTTACCTATTCTGCAACAGCAGAAGGGGACGCTATCTTCACCTTACAAGTGAACCCTGACGGTTCTTATTCATTTACCCTTGAAGGTCCAATCGATCATGCTGTTGGTAGCGATAGCTTAACTCTAGACTTTACTATTGTCGCAACGGACTTTGACGGTGACACCAGTTCACTTGTTCTACCGGTTACCATTACTGATGATGTGCCAACCATTAACGACGTTGTTGCTCTTACCGTCGATGAGGATGACTTAAGTTCGGTAGGCTCTGACCAATCACAGCCAACGCTGGTTGAAGGTCAGTTCACGGCGACTCAGGGTTCTGATGGCGTCGTACAGTATCAGTTGGATGTAAACGCTGATCCTTTAAATGGCCTGCAATCTCAAGGTCAGACCGTCTCCATTGCCGAAACGCAAAATGCAGACGGCAGTTACACCTACAGCGCAACGGCAAATGGCAGCGCAGTTTTCACATTAATTTTGAATACCGACGGCTCGTACAGTTTTGAGCTGCAAGGTCCAATCGACCATGCGGCAAATAGCGACAGCTTAACCCTCGATTTTAATGTTATTGCTACTGATTTCGATGGTGACACAAGCCAAATCGTATTGCCTGTTACCATCGTGGATGATAAGCCAACCATTACCGACGTCGATGCGATTACCGTTGATGAAGATGACTTAGGCACGATTGGGTCAGATCAGACTGACCCGATTTCAATCGATGGCAACTTCACCACCACACAAGGCTCGGACCGAGTAGTGAGCTATCAGCTCGATGCTTCTTCAACACCAGTTGATGGCCTTACATCACAAGGCGTGGCCGTCACGCTGACTGAAACCGCAAACGGTGATGGCAGCTTTACTTACGAGGCGACGGCGGGGAGTGAAGCGGTCTTTACGCTGACAGTGAATACTGATGGCTCTTATAACTTCACGCTAGAAGGGCCAATTGATCATGCTGTTGATAGCGACGAGTTGACACTGAACTTCCCAATCATCGCGACAGACTTTGATGGCGATACCACAAACGCCACTATCCCTGTGACGATCGTGGACGATAAGCCAGTTATTACTGACGTAGATGCAATCACGGTTGATGAAGATGATCTCGCGTCAATTGGCTCAGACCAAAGCAATCCGATTTCTATTGATGGGAACTTTACTACCACACAAGGCTCTGACCGAGTGGTGAGCTACCAGTTAGATGCTTCTGCAACACCAGTTGACGGTTTAACCTCGCAAGGTGTAGCGGTAACGCTAACAGAAACCGCAAATGGTGATGGTAGTTTCACTTATGAAGCGACAGCGGGTGGCAACCTTGTATTTACTTTGGTAGTGAATACTGATGGCTCTTATAACTTCACGCTAGAAGGGCCAATTGATCATGCGGTTGATAGTGATGAGCTGACACTCAACTTCCCAATTATCGCAACCGACTTTGATGGCGACACCGTTACTGAAACCATTCCAGTCACAATTGTTGATGATGTTCCGACCATCACAGCGGTGGATGCGTTGAGTGTCGATGAAGATGACCTTAGCGGTGTGGGGTCCGACCCAGGCGGCGCTCTGTTCGTTGAAGGCGCGTTTACGACCACTCAAGGCTCTGACCGAGTGGTGAGCTATCAACTGGATTCAACCGCTGATCCTGTTGCGGGGCTAACGTCTCAAGGTGAGGCGATTACCTTGGTGGAAACCGCCAATGGTGACAGCAGCTTTACCTATGTGGCGACCGCTGACGGCAATCCAGTCTTCACGTTGAATGTAGCAACAGATGGTACGTACGATTTTACGCTGCAAGGCCCGATTGACCATGCAGCTAACAGCGACAGCCTGACGATTGATTTCCCAATTATTGCCACAGATTTTGATGGTGATACGACCACGGCAACCATTCCAGTCACAATTACGGATGATGCACCAATCATCGATAATGTTGTGCCTCTGGCTGTAGACGAAGATGATTTATCAGGCATTGGCTCAGACCAAACTGACGCTGTGTTTGTTGAAGGCGCGTTTACGACCACTCAAGGTTCAGACCGTGTGGTGAGCTACCAACTTGATTCAACGGCTGATCCTGTTTCAGGTTTAACTTCTCAAGGTGAGCCTGTTACTTTGGTGGAGACTGCGAATGCCGATGGCAGCTTCACTTACGTGGCTACCGCGGATGGCAATCCTGTCTTCACCATGAATGTGAATGCTGACGGTACATATGACTTCCGTCTGGAAGGGCCAATCGATCACGCGTTAAACAGCGATGAGCTAGTACTGAACTTCCCAATCATTGCAACAGACTTTGATGGCGATACGACGACCGCGACCATTCCAGTCACGATTACTGATGACGTTCCAACCATTAATAATGTTGTTCCACTGACAGTAGACGAAGATGATCTCGCTACAATTGGCTCAGACCAAAACGATGATGCGTTTATGTCGGGCTCTTTCAGCACAACTGAAGGCTCAGACAGCGTTGTTAAATACCAGCTTGATGCAACGGCAGATCCAGTAGCAGGGTTGACCTCTCATGGTGAGCCTGTCGTGCTTGCAGAGACAGCAAATGGTGATGGCAGCTTTACTTACACTGCCACAGCAAATGGCAATGACGTATTTGAATTGGTGGTGAAGCCAGACGGCAGCTACACCTTTACTCTGCAGGGCCCACTAGACCATGCGGTGAATAGCGACAGCCTGCAAATCGACTTCCCGATTATCGCAACAGACTTTGATGGCGATACGTCGACAGAAACACTACCTGTCACCATCGTTGATGATAAACCGACCATCACTGACGTAGATGCCATCACGGTTGATGAAGATGACTTAGCGACGATTGGCTCTGACGGCTCAGGTCCAATTTCAATCGATGGCAACTTCACTACAACGCAAGGCTCTGATGGGGTAGTGAGCTACCAATTGGATGCTGCTGCAACGCCAGTTGATGGTCTAACATCGCAAGGTGTGGCAGTGACGCTGACGGAAACTGCAAACGGCGACGGTAGCTACACTTATGAAGCGACAGCAGGAACTGAAGCCGTATTTACGCTGACTGTGAATACGGATGGCTCATACAACTTCACGCTTCAAGGTCCAATCGACCATGCGGTAGACAGTGATGAGCTGACGCTGAACTTCCCAATCATCGCGACGGATTTTGATGGTGATACCACCACAGAAACGATCCCAGTCACCATCGTGGACGATAAGCCGGTTATTACTGACGTCGACGCCATTACGGTTGATGAAGATGATCTAGCGTCAATTGGCTCAGACCAAAGCAATCCGATTTCTATTGATGGTAACTTCACCACCACACAAGGTTCAGACCGAGTGGTGAGTTACCAACTTGATGGCACATCAACACCAGTTGACGGTTTAACGTCGCAAGGCGTGGCTGTCACGCTGACTGAAACCGCAAACGGTGATGGCAGCTTTACCTATCAAGCAACAGCAGGTACCGAGTCGGTCTTTACACTGACAGTGAACACTGATGGCTCTTATAACTTCACGCTTGAAGGCCCAATCGATCATGCTGTTGATAGTGATGAGTTAACGCTCAACTTCCCAATCATCGCGACCGACTTTGATGGTGACACCACAAATGCCACTATCCCGGTCACCATCGTGGACGATAAGCCAGTTATTACTGACGTAGATGCCATTACGGTTGATGAAGATGACCTAGCGTCAATCGGTTCAGACCAAAGCAATCCAATTTCTATTGATGGTAACTTCACCACCACGCAAGGCTCAGACCGAGTGGTGAGCTACCAACTCGATGGCACATCAACACCAGTTGACGGTTTAACCTCGCAAGGTGTAGCGGTCACGCTAACAGAAACCGCAAATGGTGATGGCAGTTTTACCTACGAAGCAACAGCGGGCTCTGAAGCGGTCTTTACGCTGACTGTGAATACTGATGGCTCTTATAACTTCACGCTAGAAGGGCCGATTGATCACGCGGTTGATAGTGACGAGTTGAAACTAAACTTCCCAATTATCGCAACCGACTTTGATGGCGACACTGTCACTGAAACCATTCCAGTCACGATTGTTGATGATGTACCGACCATCACAGCGGTGGATGCGTTAAGTGTCGATGAAGACGACCTTACCGGTGTCGGTTCAGACCCAGGTGGTGACCTGTTCGTTGAAGGCGCGTTTACGACCACTCAAGGCTCTGACCGAGTGGTGAGCTATCAACTGGATTCAACGGCTGATCCTGTTGCGGGGCTAACGTCTCAAGGTGAGGCGATTATCTTGGTGGAAACCGCCAACGGTGATGGCAGCTTTACTTATGTGGCGACCGCAGACGGCAATCCGGTATTCACGTTAAACGTAGCAACAGATGGCACTTACGATTTTACGCTGCAAGGCCCGATTGACCATGCAGCTAACAGTGACAGCCTGACGATTGATTTCCCAATTATTGCCACCGATTTTGATGGTGATACGACTTCGGCAACCATTCCAGTCACGATTACGGATGATGCACCAATCATTGATAATGTCGTGCCTCTGGCTGTAGACGAAGATGATTTATCAGGTATTGGCTCAGACCAAACTGACGCAGTGTTTGTTGAAGGCGCGTTTACGACTACTCAAGGTTCAGACCGAGTGGTGAGCTACCAACTTGATTCAACGGCTGATCCTGTTTCAGGTTTAACTTCTCAAGGTGAGCCTGTTACTTTGGTAGAGACTGCGAATGCCGATGGCAGCTTCACTTACGTGGCTACCGCGGATGGCAATCCTGTCTTCACCATGAATGTGAATGCTGATGGCACATACAACTTCCGTCTAGAAGGGCCGGTTGATCATGCGTTAAACAGCGATGAATTAGTTCTGAACTTCCCAATCATTGCAACAGATTTTGATGGCGATACGACGACCGCGACCATTCCAGTTACGATTACTGATGACGTTCCAACCATTGACAACGTTGTTCCACTTACGGTGGACGAAGATGATCTCGCTTCAATTGGCTCAGACCAAAACGATGATGCGTTCATGTCGGGTTCTTTCAGCACAACTGAAGGCTCGGACAGCGTTGTTAAATACCAGCTTGATGCAACAGCAGATCCAGTAGCAGGGTTAACCTCTCATGGTGAGCCTGTCGTACTTGCTGAGACAACAAATGGTGATGGCAGCTTTACTTACACTGCCACAGCAGATGGCAATGCCGTATTTGAATTGGTGGTGAAGCCAGATGGCAGCTACACCTTTACTCTGCAGGGCCCACTAGACCATGCGGTGAATAGCGACAGTCTGCAAATCGACTTCCCGATTATCGCAACAGACTTTGATGGCGACACCTCATCGAAGACGTTACCTGTCACCATCGTTGATGATAAACCAACCATCACTGACGTAGACGCAATCCGCGTGGATGAAGATGACTTAGCGACGATTGGCTCCGACGGCTCAGATCCAATTTCAATCGATGGCAACTTCACTACAACGCAAGGCTCTGATGGGGTAGTAAGCTACCAATTGGATGCTGCTGCAACGCCTGTTGACGGTCTAACATCACAAGGTGTGGCCGTCACGCTGACTGAAACCGCAAACGGCGACGGTAGCTACACTTATGAAGCGACAGCAGGAACTGAAGCCGTATTTACGCTAACAGTAAACACGGATGGCTCATACAACTTCACGCTTCAAGGGCCAATCGACCATGCGGTAGACAGTGATGAGCTGACGCTGAACTTCCCAATCATCGCAACGGATTTTGATGGTGATACCACCACAGAAACGATTCCAGTCACCATCGTAGATGATAAACCGACCATTACTGATGTCGATGCGATTACCGTTGATGAAGATGATTTAGGCACGATTGGTTCGGATCAGACTGATCCGATTTCAATCGATGGCAACTTCACTACCACACAAGGTTCAGACCGAGTGGTGAGTTACCAACTTGATGGCACATCAACACCAGTTGACGGTTTAACGTCGCAAGGCGTGGCCGTCACGCTGACGGAAACCGCAAACGGCGATGGTAGCTTTACTTACGAAGCGGCAGCGGGGACTGAAGCGGTCTTTACGCTGACAGTGAATACCGATGGCTCTTATAACTTCACGCTAGAAGGTCCAATCGACCACGCGGTAGATAGTGACGAGCTGACACTGAACTTCCCAATCATCGCAACCGACTTTGATGGCGACACGTCTGCTGAGACAATTCCTGTCAAGATCGTTGATGACAAACCGACACTTGGTGGCATCGAAGCAACAAGTGTGCAAACGGTTGACGAGGACGATATCCCAACAGTCGGATCTGATGGTACGAAGTCGAACAGCATTGCAGGTAACTTCATCGCGATTGATGGCTCTGATGGCATTGTGGAGTACAGCGTTTCTGACCTGACGATGCCAGTACAAGGCTTGACCTCTGGTGGTCAATCTCTGGTTATGGTTGAAGTATCAAACGCAGGTGGCGTTTCAGTTTACGAAGCTCGTATTGATGGCACGACGACACCAGTATTCCGTGTAACTCTCGATGCTTCTGATGATAGCTACATGTTCGATTTGCTTGCTCCTCTCGATCATCCAAATGCTGATGGCCAAAATGAACTGGTCATCAATTTACCGATAAACGCGACTGACTTTGATGGAGACGTGTCGAACAACATCACCTTACCAATTACGGTTGTGGATGATGTTCCGACCATTGATGGTTTACTAGCAGGCAGCGAACAAACCGTTGATGAAGATGACCTACCAGCAGGCACGGATGCTGCAAGTGCAGAAGATACTGTTATTTCAGGTACTTTTGATATCACCGAAGGTGCTGACCAAGTTGCTTCTATTCAGCTGAATGACCTGACCACGCCTGTTGCTTCACTGACTTCAGATGGTGAAGCTATCACCTTAGTTCTGTCTTCTAGCGCAAACGGCGTGAACGTATACCAAGGTGTTGCTGGCAATCCTGCTGAAGTGGTTTTCGAACTGACGCTGGATGCAACGAACAACTCCTATGAGTTCGATTTACAGAAGCCGCTTGATCATCCCGATGGTAATCAGCAAAACGAGATTGTTATTAACCTCTCTGTGACGGCGACAGATAATGATGGTGATACTTCACCAGCCTTCACATTGCCAATTACCGTTGTGGACGATGTTCCAGTTGTTACCAATATTGAAAGTCTACGTGTCGACGAAGATGACTTACCTCTTGGTTCTGATGGAACGAAAGAGCCATTAACGGTATCAGGTGAGTTCGAAGTCACTAGCGCAGATGGTATTGATGCTTTCGAATTGGATCTAAGCTCAAATCCTATCCCGAACCTGAAATCGGGCGGAGAAGAGGTAACACTTTCTCAAGACGTTGGTGCTTCAACTGCTGACGCGCTTGTTTACGTGGGACAAACACCGGGTGGAGTGACGGTCTTCACGTTGACACTTCATCAAGATGGTAAATACGACTTTGAGTTATCTGGTCAGTTAGATCACGCGGTTAACTCTGATGAAATTTTGTTGAATCTACCTGTGAAGATCACGGATGGCGACAACGATACCATCACTGCGACCTTGCCAGTGACCATCGTAGATGACAAACCAACCATTGATGCTATTAGCTCTGGTAGTACCTTGTCTGTGGATGAGGATGATATTCCAAGCCAAGGTTCGGACGACACGCCAGAATCCAATATCATTGGTGGCAACTTTGACGTTACTGATGGTGCCGATTCTATCGTTAGCTTCCAGTTGGATAATTTAACATCGCCTGTTTCTGGCCTTACCTCAGGTGGTCAACCGCTTGAGTTGGTTGAGTTTTCAAATTCAAACGGTGTGATTGAGTACCGAGCTTATGTACAAGGTACGACGGACACCGTCTTTAAACTGACGCTAAATGGTTCAGCAGACAGTTATGAATTTGAACTGTTGGGTGCACTTGATCATCCTGCGGGTAACGATGAAAACTCGTTAGTCATCAACTTCCCAGTCAACGCGACTGATTTTGATGGCGATGTTTCAAATAATGTCACCTTGCCGATCACAGTGGTGGATGATGTTCCTGCGATTGTGAAAGTGACAGACACTAGCCAACAAACAGTCGATGAAGATGATCTCGCTGGTGGCTCAGACACGACAAGTAGCGATTCAACGTTATTAACTGGTGGATTTGAAGTCGTTGATGGTGCGGATGAGATTGTCAGTTACCAAGTTTCTGACCTCAATGCCGTTGTGTCTGGCTTAACTTCGAACGGCAACAGCATCGAGTTGAATGTGGTGAGCTCGGTTGGTGGTGTAACCAGTTACGAAGCGGTCATTACTGGCACATCAACTAAGATCTTCACGTTGTCTCTTGATGCGAATAACGACAGTTACCAATTTGAACTATTGGGACCAATCGATCATGACGCTGTTCAAGGTGAAAACAACCTTGTCATTGATATTCCAATTACAGTGACAGATTTTGATGGTGATACGTCATCATCACTGAACCTTCCAATCACCATTGTTGATGACATTCCTGAAATTTCATCAGCAGATGCTTTGGCTGTTGACGAGGATGATCTCGCTAATGGCTCTCGGGCAACCAACAAAGACAGCCTAGAAGCAACAGGCAATTTCGATACGGTAGAAGGGGCAGATACCGTTGTCTCTTACCAGTTGGATCTTACTTCTAACCCGATCCCAGGAGTCACTTCAGGTGGTCTCGCGGTAACGTTAGTTCAAACCGCGGTAAGCAACAACAACTTTACTTATCAAGGTCAAACACCGGATGGTAACTCAGTGTTCACGCTAGTTTTGAACGCTGACGGCTCTTACAAGTTTACGCTTGAAGGTGCGCTAGACCACTCAACCCAAGGCGAAGATACACTCATACTCGATCTTCCAGTCTTCGCGACCGATGTCGATGGCGATACGGCCGGTATTAACTTACCAGTGACGATTACAGATGATGTTCCAACCCTGCACGATGCGTCTATTTCACGTGTTGAGGGACAAGGAAACCGTACGGTTCGCTTATTCCGAGACCCTGTAGAAGGTGATGATGATCTTGGTGCTGACGGCGCACAAGTGACGTCATTCTCGGCTGATGATTCGGGTATTTACTTCAAGCAAAACGGTGTTGACTCGGATTCTGTTGATTTGAACGGCAGCAACCAAGTTGTGTTCGTTCACAAGGTTCTTGACGGAGTGGATACCGAAATCGGTCGTTTGATTGTTCGAACCGACGGCCGCGTGTCTTTCCGACCAAATGACGATCTTGATCATACAGAAAACGACTCTATTGATTTCACCATCAACGTTGTTGCAACCGATGGTGACGGTGATACTAGTGATGCAGATGTTGATATCTCAATCACCGACCGTAACGCGCAGATTAATACGTCAACCGTCACCGCGTTCGAGGACCAAGGTCGTGGTGGTGTTGTCGCAGGTGTGGATTCTGCAAATACGCAAGATAACCTATCAACCTTGGATGTGACGCCGGCGAAAGTCGATTTGGTTATCGATTTGCATGATATCGATCGTAACGAGAGCCTAGGTGACATCACTATTCGAGATGCCAATACTCACAACGGTACGTTCTACTATCGAGACGGTAGCGGCAACTACATTGAATTAACGCCTGTCGGCAATACGGTTGTTCTTGATGCATCAAATGTTGAGCAATCATTCAATGGTGAGCTTGTCTCGCTAGACAACTTGTACTTTGTGCCAGATCGCCATTCGTCAACCGATGCTTCTGGTATCGATCCTCGTATCCGTGTGGAAATCCTTAACAATGGTACGTCAGACCACACGATTAATGGTCGCTTGGATATTGAAGTTGATGCCGTGGCAGATATTGCAACGTGGAACGCTAGCAGCACCTTCGATTACACCGTTGATGAAGATGGCAACAATGTTGAGTTAGACATTGAGGCGAACACTCAAGACATCAGTAACCCAGAGTCCATCGTATATGAACTTGTCTTTACCGAGGGTGGAGACAACGCGACGTTGGTTTACTCAGATGGTACACCTATTCCAGAAGTAGGTGGCAAATACCTAGTGGATGCGAGTCGTATTGACGAGGTTGAAGTGGATCCTTCGGAGCACTTCTCTGGCCAGATTAAGCTAGATGTAACCGCGATTACGACGGAAAGTACCAACCCTCTGACGGGCAAAGAAACGGCGCGTTCTGAAACCGAAGAAATTGTGATTGACGTTAACCCTGTCGCCGACCAAGCAGACTTTGTGGTGAATCGCATCAACATTTTTGAGGATAACGCTCGAACTCAAGATACCGTCGACCCTGTGACAGACCACGATCCGCTTCAGTTGAGCGAGGTCATTACGATGAGCCCATCAGATGATATTGATGGCTCGGAAAAACTGTTTGTACGCATCGACAATTTCTCCATTGATGGTGTGACGTTGGTTTGGCTTGATACAGCAAATCCAAGCCAAATCAATGCAGTTACAGACAGTGGCGGGAATGTTCTTTACTACGAAATTCCAGAATCAAGCCTTGCTAATGTTGAAGTGCTTCCTCCATTACACAGTAACGAAGACTTCACGTTTGATGTAGAAGGTATTGTGAAAGACAACGCCTCTCTATCAGGGGGCGCCGCTCAGGACATTCGTTCTTTGGGCACGCAATCGGTGATTGTATCGGTGAAAGGTGTTGCGGATATTCCAGACATCGAACTGAACGATAAAACTGGCATTTGGAACGTGTTCGATGATGGTACCGTTCGAGGAATCGAGGCCGAAATCGATGAGAACGGTCAAGTTGATCTCGCGTTTAGCGTGGTGTCAGGAGAGCTGAAAGACAACCCAGCTGATAGTTCAGAATCCATCACGGTACTGCTGTCTAATATCCCTGATGGTGTAGAACTGTTTGATAACGATGGTGCCTCTATCGACCTGACGTTTGTTGGATACGATGGAGCAGGCCAGCCGATTTACGAAGCAAACATTACCAATGCTAACGTAAACTCGGGCATTGTTATTCGACCTGAAGCGTCATCGACAGAAAATATTACCATTACAGCAACCACTATCGTGACTGAGAACGATGGTCATACGCGTGAGGTAACCGGTGAAATCCGCGTTAAAGTTGCCCCTGTGATTGATGCTCAAGACAACTATGTCGTTAGCTCTGAAGGCAACGAAGACACGCGCATTAATATTGATTGGGAGCCGACAGCAACGCAAAGCCCAGATGCGGACGAATTCTTTGCTGCTCTAACAATCAGTGGTTTCCCAAATGGCAGTACTGTTTATGTTGACGGTGTCGCGCAAACCGTGACAGGTGGCAGCATTACGCTCACTCCGGGAACTAACGAGTCAGAGCAAGACTTCTCTGCCAGAATCACTCAAGATGGCTATATTCAAGTCCAGCTTGAACCGGACTCAAGTACTGACTTTAGCTTGAGTACACAGGTGACGGTGAAAGAAATTGATGCAGAGTATGTCGACTCAGGCAATCCGGGTGAGGGCATTGCATCTACCGTGATCAACGGTACAGTCAATGTTCAAGTGAATCCGGTTGTTGAACCAGAGGACTTAACAGGTGATGTTGCAGATCAAACTCGTCTACTGGTTGAAGAATCGGGTGGTACAACAACCGATGTAGTTCGTGCTGATGCTCAAGGCCATATCGATTTCACGATTAACAGCAGTACTGGTGGTCAAGCCGGTGCTAACATCATCAAATATCAAGAGTTTGATGATTCTTCTGATGAAGTCGTGACTCAATTGGTGGTTCAATTCAGTATTACTGACCCAGAAATCTTGAATCAGCTAGTCATTGTTGGTGCATCGAATGAAGGTGGTGGTCGCTGGACGATCACCGATGAAGAGAACTTCTCGATTATTGCGCCAGCAGGTTTGGATCTTACACCTAATGATGACACTGACGACGGCGATAACAACGGTATTTCCTCAATTGGCTTAACCATCTACGCACAAGTGAACGACTTGGGTGAAGATGCGGTCGAAGAAGACGCAACAGTTCAACGTCAGACTGACATCACACTTGAGTTCCCAACAGATATCACGCCTCAAACCAGCGTAGCAGCTGAAATTGACCTTGATAACACGGTTCAAATTGATGGCAACGAAGACAATACTGTTGATTTGGGTACGCAATTGTCATCTAAAGTCACCACCATCAATGCCGATGGTGTAGAAGATGTCCTAACGCTGGTTATTGACCCTTCATCACCTGGTGTACCTCCGGGCCTAGTTATTGGCGGCACTGACGTTGACTTCGTTGACGGCAAATACGTGTTCCAAGCTTCGATTGATGCGAGTGGCAACATTACCGGCCTCGATGGTTTGACCCTACGTGTTGCCGAAGACTGGGCAGGTGACTTCACGCTGCCAGTTCTGTTTGTTACCACCGATACTCAATCGGGTGATGAAAATACGACGCTAGAGTCGCTACCTGTTCAGATCTTGCCAGTTGCGGATGTCCCAGGTTCTTCGGGTGATCAACCTCTTGATAGCAATGTGACACCAGATGTGACAGTCGATATTACTGGTACGTTAGGCTTAGATGCCGACAAGCAACCAGTGAACGACCTTAACAATGATGTCCCAACCAACGATGGTATTGGCTACGAAGATGGCTTGATTCAACTCAACTTGAATGTCGACTTTGCTGACAACCGTAATAACTTGCAAGCGGGCAGAGAGACGCTCACCAACATTAAGCTCACGCTTGATGATACGACGTTAGGTGAGTTTGTTGACGCGAGTGGCAACCCATTAGGCACAAGTATCGAATTCAGTGCTGCTGAAATTGCTGCGGGCGCATTGGATGAAGTGTTGTTCAAGCCTAAAGAGAACTACCCAGTCGGTGGCGGTCAAAATACCGTTCAAATTAATATCGAAGGGGAGATCACGGACACAGCAATCATCGATCAAACCACGCTTGCTAACCCTGGCGACGATACCGATGTTCGCACCTTTACTGATAACGTGTCGTTTGAAATCACCCCGGTGGTTGATGACATTACGATAAGTGGTGCAGATCCTTCTCAACCTATCGTTGTCACAGGCGATGAAGATACCCTTATTTCATTGACGCAGTCAGGCTCCGGCGTATCGGTGAGTCTGAACGATAATGATGGTTCAGAGCAGTTTGTGTCCTTGAAGCTTACTGGATTACCGACCGACTTTATTGTGACTTCTAGCTCTCCTGATTACACGGTGAAAAACAACGGTGGTGGTGAGTGGAGTATTCAACTAAATGATTTGACACAAACGTCCGTTGATTTGAGTTCAATTCAAATCCAACCACCGAAAAACTTCAGTGGTGAAGTTGATATTGGTATTACTGCCTTCACACAGGAAGAGTTGCTTAAAGTACCTACGGAACACACTGGCAACTTCAAAGTGATCATTGATCCAATTGGTGACGATGTTGATGTAAACCCAGATACCTTAGTTTCAGGTAATGAGGGTGAAGACATTGAAATCAATATCAATGCTCTCGTGGTCGACAAGCAAGAGTCGATTGGTGATGGTGCGAATTATGAAGAGAATGATCCAGAAACGCTTCGTGTAGAAATCGCGAATGTGCCAGACGGTGCAAGCATTGAACTTACCGACGGCACTGCATTTGCCGACCTAGGTGGCGGTGTGTTCGTTCTAGAGATTGATGCTCAAGATCTGGATAAAGTGGTCTTTAACTCTGGCGATCGCAACGATAACTCTTGGAATGGCACATTAGAGTTTAAAGTGCAGGCGGTTGATACTGGCTTAGATGGAAGTCAAAGCCTAGGCACGCCAAAAGAGTTTGACGTTAATGTCGAAGTAGAAGCTGTTAACGACCGCCCAGAGTTCGTGAATACAGTGGATGTTGAAACGCCAGAGGATACTCCGTTACTGCTTGATGGCTTCAGCATTACAGACGTTGATGCGGTGCTAGATGATCCGAATGCTGAGTACGTGCTCAATGTTACTGTAGACAGCGGTATCTTGGAGCTCAACCCAACGCTCATCACTACTTACAACCTAACCGTGAGCGGTGATGGTACGGACTCCGTTGAACTGAAAGGCACTGTGGCCGATCTAAACAATGCCATTGCAAACGGTCTGATTGAGTTTAATCCAGACCTGAACTTCTTTGGTGACGTTCAGGTGGACGTGACAGTCGATGACCAAGGCAATGAAGGTATCGTGATTGGTGGGGTAGATGACACCCTAAATACCAACAGCAGCAGCTTCAATATTGAAGTGACAGCGGTGAACGATACTCCAGAAACTACGCCAGTGACGCTACCGGATATTGAAGAAGACAGTGGTGTGTTCTCTATCTCTGAAGCGGACCTTATTGTGAATGCGACAGACGTAGAAAACGACGACCTCACTGTTAGCAATGTTCAGTTAACCGATCCAAGTTCGGGTAGCATTACTTTCAACAGCGGTACTGGTGAGTGGGAGTTTACTCCAGCACCAGATTACAACGGTCCAGTTGAAATCACGTACACCATTACAGATGATGGCACGACAGATGGTGCATCCGATCCTAAATCGGTTAATGGCAGCGCGTCGTTCAATGTAACGGAAGTAAACGATGCACCAACAACGTCTGAAGTGACACTTTCTGATATTGCTGAAGACAGTGCGGCGGTGGAGATTACCCAAGCTGATTTGTTGGCGAATGCCTCTGATATTGAGAACGACACGTTGACGGTGAGTAGCGTTCAATTGATCGACCCAAGTAGCGGTACATTGGATTTCGATAACGTCTCAGGTACATGGTCATTTACACCAGCTCCGGGCTACAACGGCACGGTGAACCTGACTTACACCATTACCGATGACGGTACGACGAACGGTGCTTCTGATCCTCAGACAGTGTCAGGAACGGCAACCTTTGAAGTCACCGAGGTGAACGATTCTCCGGTGACATCTGAAGTAACGCTAAGCAGTACGGAAGAAGATGCTGGCGCGGTGACGATTACTGCGACAGAACTTCTGAGTAATGCGAGCGACCCTGAATCGGACAATTTGACCATTAGTAATGTTGCTTTGGCAGACCCTTCGGCGGGTATGTTAACGCAAGTCAGTGCGACAGAATGGACGTTTGAACCTGCTGCAGATTTCTTTGGTGACGTTAACTTCACTTATGAAATTACAGATGACGGAACCACTAACGGTGCGCCAGACCCAGTCACAATTGCTGGCACAGCAGTGTTGAATGTTGAAGCGACCAATGACGCACCTGAAATCACAGCTACGTCGGTAACGGATACGATCAACGAAGCCGATAGCCAGAAAATTACTGGTATTAGTGTAAGCGACATCGACTTCACTGGTGCACAGGCGAACGAAATCATGACGGTGACGCTAGCGGTGACTGAAGGTGACGTTCGTGTTGAGCCGCCGGCAGGTAGTGGTGTCACTGTAGGAGCGGGAATGTTTGGTGAAATTATCCTAATGGGAACACCAGATAACATTAACTCCGTTCTTGGTGCGACAGATGCTTCTGAGGGCGTATTTGTAGATGCAGGAGACGTGGATGCTGCTTCAATCACCTTATCGGTGAAAGTCGAAGACAACGGTGTGTACTTTGAAAATGCATCGGGTACAGCATTGGAGGCGAATCAAGACTTCACCATCAATGTGACCCCTGTGGCTGACGCGCCAACACTGGGTATCGATCCTCAGTTTAACTACGTTCGTCAAATTGCTGCTAGCCAAACCGCGAGCAGTCAAGGTCTTGCGATTGTGGGGATAATGGCGGCGTTGACCGACATTGACGAGGTGCTTTCACTGGAACTAACGGGTGTACCTGCTAGTGCAGAGGTGACAAGCGGTGTTTCTCCATCAGGCATCAGCTTCGATGGTACCAGTTGGACAGTACCAAGCGATGAAATTGATACGCTAGAAATTGTGGCGACGGACACCAACAGTGGTATTGATATCGGTTCTTACGATATTTCGGTTACTGCGATATCAACAGAATCCAATGGCGATGAAGCGCAGTCTTCGCCTGTCCAAATTAGTTTGGATGTGAGCGGCGATAACGACGATATTGATCAGTCAAGCGCAACAGACGACAGCTACCTAGTTGGTGGAGACACAGGTATTAACTTAATTGGTGGGGAAGGTGACGACCTTATCGTAGGTGGCGATGGTGATGATGTGCTGATCGGTGGCCTAGGTTCAGACATCCTAACCGGTGGTGACGGCAGCGATACCTTCAAGTGGACAGTGGATTCCGTTGACGAAGGAGCAGTGGATACCATTACTGACTTTACCGTGAACGAAGACAGTATCGATTTGCGTGAGGTCATCTCTGATCTTAACAATCCAATGATCGATATGGATGATCTGCTTGGCCACATTTCGGCAGACTACGATGCGGCTACCGAGGCGGTATCGTTAAACATCACGACCGACACCAATGTGCATCAAACCATCGTGGTTGAACACTTAGGTGATGCGCTGGACTTTAACGGTCTGAGTTCAAACGAGATCGTTGAGTCACTGCTAAACAATAATGTGCTTGCCAATGGTTAACACAGCCTAAAAGCAAAAGCGCGATAGCTCATAGAGTTATCGCGCTTTTTTGTGTCTGATATAAAAAGCAGTGTGCTGATTGATATTTAAAGCGTTGTTTACACGTGAATGTCGAGTAGGCTGCCGATCACTTCGTTGTTCTTATCAACAACCGATGCACCGATTCGGTTATAGCTTGCAGCTTGAGTTAAGTTAACGAGAGGCTCGATTGGGTTTGAAGGCAATTCAGAGGAGACTTTATTGAAATTAAGCTCGTTATCTTTGACAAGGTCAACTTTGTTAAACGTTAAATCGTTTTCTTTCACAAAGTCTTGTTGAATTTCATGCGCAGCACCTTCAGCCATCTTCTGCGACAGCTGAATCATATTATATCCGGACTGTATTCCTGATACTGGCATGTTAACTCTCTCACTTGTTATGCTTTTGTTAGCATAGGAAGTGTTGCAATTTCGTGCAAGTTCTTTATTCGAACGTTTTGATTATGCAAACAGTTTTGAAAGCATATCGCGTTCTTCGTTAGAAAGAAGCGGGCTTTCCTTTTTGTTAAGCGAATGACTAATGTCACCCTGAAGCGATTTTAATTGGCTCGCTGTCAGCTCATTAATCTTTTGTCTCAGTTCATTAAACTGTTGAGTAGTCATTTCGATCTCCTCACATTTCTTGGGCTTCTCCTTCATCCACCCACCTCCATGGTCACAACTAAAGAATGTTCTAATATTCTTAGGTTAGTTTTTGAATGGTGTTTTTTGTCCGAGTAATGTCAGTAAGCCTCAAGTAACTTGTAAGACTTTTCTTATGAATAAATGCGGTAATCATAAAGGGGTAGAATCATAGTCTCCCCCTTTAATATGCCTCGTTAGTACAAGAGGCTTGGTTAATTCACACGGACGGCAAACTTAGAAGCAAGAGAGTGCAATTCAGGCAACATGCGATAGATGAGGTGCAATTGCTGAAGCACCATTCGGGCAGAATGGTCATCTTCGTCACGCCATTCATTTAGACGTTGTTCCAAATTGGTATCGTCGATCGACGACAAATCGCACTCTTCGCTGTTGTGATGCAATTGTTGATGTAATACATCCAAATGCTGGTGAATACATCGATGAGCATCAAGAACAAGCTGGTGGATGGATTCATCGTCAATCCGAGTTCGATGCGCGCCTAATGCTGAGATATAACTCAACATGGCATGATTCAACGTTAAGAAACGGAAACTTTCGTCCACTGCCGTTCGATATTTTCCCGGCTCCGCCAACATGGTGCTGATCGCGGAAGAGAGGTTGGCATCAGTGTTGTGTGCCTGACGACGAGCGATTCGGTAGCTCAGGTTATCTTTCTTACCAATTCGATACTGGCCGATGATCTGACCCAGATATTGCTTATTGGCATCTATCGCGTCGGACATCACTTTATGCAGGCGCTTCGATTGCCAGTCAGGCAGAATGACTAAAACGGCGCCAACCGCTAACACACAGCCAATCAAGGTATCAGCAAGTCGAGGCAGTACCACGGCGTAGCCTTCGCCTAATTGGTTAAACAGGAACAACACGAGTAGGGTAATAAAGCCGGTCGCATAACCGTAGTTGTTGATGCGAAACGCAAAGAACATCACCCCAGAGATGACAATAAAGACCAACTGGCTTTCTTGAGAAGGGAAGAAGGTCAATAGGGGCACACCAATCAACAAACCTGCGAGTGTCCCGATCACGCGGGCGATAAGCTTTTGTCGTGTTGCGCTGTAGTTAGGTTGGCAAACAAATAGCGTGGTAAGCAGAATCCAGTAACCACGGTCAATGTCGAATGCTTGGATAATTCCGTAACCAGCAGTTAGGGCAATCGACATGCGCAGTGCGTGGCGGAACAGCATCGAGTCTTTGTGTAAGTTCGCTGAAATGCGTTGCCACATGGCTTTCAGGGTGTGTGGATTCGTATCATCCAGCACATCCTCTTCGAGGCGCTCTGCGTCTGGGTTATTAATATTGCTGAGCTGTTTTTCTACCGTCGCCAGGTTATTGAACAGGTAAGTAAGCTGAGCCAATAAACGCTTCCAATGACTTTGCTCTTGTTCTTCCAAGTAACCTAGGGAGTTTTGTAGCTCTGCCAACGCAAGAATAGATTGATCAGTATGAGTGTATTCGTTGCCTAGCCGAATCGCATGAGCAATATCGCGACAAGCTTGCGCTTGAGATTCCAGTAAGTACTTAAAGCGGAACAGAACGTCTGAGCGCTCAAACTCAGTAGCTAAATCTTGGTATCGATAGTGGCTTGAACTCACACGCTCGTGAATGTCTTGCGCAATAAAGTAAATATTAAGGAACCGGTCGCTTGGACCATCGATGTGACCGCGCTTAGAACGACTCAAAAGCGTTGCTTTACAAGCATTCAGTGCATTGACGGTCGCAGCATTTAGCTTCGCCGCCTCGATGCGCATAGGCTGCGGAGTTAAGTTGGTGACAGGGTGGAACAGCTTCGCCTTGGCATCAAGGTAGTTGGCGATTTGTAAGAACACCGTCGCCAAGCTTTGTTGAACAGGTTGAAGTGGCCAAAACATCTGCCAAATCATCGACATGAAGTAGTACCACGCCGCGCCAGTCAATAGCAGCAATGGTTGGAACCAAATATTGGTGCTTTCATGAGCGCCAAGCATGGTGTAGATGGCAATCAATAAAGAGCCGAACGCGATGCTAGCGTATTTAGGCCCAATAGCGCCAAGCATAATAAAGCCGAACGTCGAGACAAACAGGCCGATGGCAAAAGCCCATGGCGTATCAAATAAGATCTCAATTGAGAAAGCAGCGACGGCGAAACAGATAAAGGTAAGAATGAGCGCTTTTATCCTGCCCGTGAAACTGTCGTCGCTCTCAGCCAAAGCGGCAGCAATCACACCCAAGATAAGAGGAGTAATCAAGGTATGTTGCTTAAAATACCAAGCAGGAATCACCACGCCTAAAAGGGTGATAAGAATCAGAATGCTGTAGTTAATGGTTTTGTTTGCCCAATAGAGGCGAAGTTTTAAAGCAGCTTGCACGATGCGCCTTTCGTTGCCGGTGGAAAACAGGAGAATTTTAACAAACTCACTATAGCGTGTTTATGACCTAATTTAATAAAAAACGTCACTTGCTCAGGAAATCAACAGAATTGTCATTGACTTAACTTGTTGTGAGAGAATCATGAACGAACCACTGTTCACAAATTCAACAGTAATGTGAATTTTAATTAAGAATACCGACAGAAGGCGATTTGTGCTTCATCCATCGCTACAATTTAACTGACTAAAATGATATAAAACGAGAACTTCTCTATCAAAAGGCGCACCTTTCATGCAGCTTACTGCCACCAATAAAGCACAGTTTTTTATTCAAAATGAGTATTACCAAGTCGAAATAAAAGAAAATAGTGTTTTATTAAGTTCAGTCGGCAGTGAAGAGCACATTCCATTTACGATTTGGAATGGCAAAGTTGGCGTTAAACGCGGCTTGCTATGGAGCTCTCTGCAGTTTTTCGCTCATGAACAAGATGGCAAGCAGCAAAGCTGGTTAGTGCAAGGTTTGCCTTGGCCACAATGTCGTAAATTTGCGGTCGAAGCGGTTCGTCAATATCAAGACTGGCACAATACTCAGTGCCGAAAACTTGCTGAATACCTCCCTAAGTGGGAAGACGAGTTGTATCAACTCAAGCATCTTCCAGCTTATCTCTCGCACTCGAGAGTGCAAAATTGGGTCGACCAACTAAACGGCGAACTTGTTGAAATCAAAACCAGCTTGGTAGAAGCGAAAATGCGTATGCCTAAGCGTATGGCGGAGATTGAGCCATGGTTGTCTGAGACCTCTCATACCTTGAGTGAACGTAACCATGAGTGGCTCGAGAATGAACGTCCAAACTGGGAAGTTCTGTTCAGCCGTATTGAGTCTTCACCTCTTAACCTTTCTCAACAGCATGCTGTGCTGCTCAATGATGACCATAACCTTGTACTTGCAGGGGCGGGCTCCGGCAAAACTAGCGTACTGACCGCTCGCGTGGCGTATTTACTTCAGAGCCATCAAGCGCAGGCAGAAGAGTTATTGATGTTGGCATTTGGTCGTGATGCCGCAAAAGAAATGAAAGAGCGATTGGTCGACAAAGTGGGGCTCGCGGCAGAAAACGTGCGAGTGAATACTTTCCACCAACTTGGCTTACGTATCCTTAATCAAGTTGAGCCTCAACCTGTTGAAATTAGCCCGCTTGCTTTGGATGACAATCAACGTTCAGCATGGTGCATTGATTGGCTCAAAAAACATTGGATGACGCCAACCAACTTTAAGCGCTGGCAAAAGCATTTAGATAAATGGCCGATTGCCTACTTGAAAGGCGATGACGAGCTCGGTAGCCACTCAGAAAACCCGAAGCTGATTGCTTGGCTCGACAACCAACTTTCGCAATTGGCTGCCGTTGGCTTAACCAAGAAGCAAGTTCAAGAAAAGCTTGTGAATCACCAAGATTACACGCGTTTGAACAGTGAGTTAGCACTTTGTTGGCCATGTTTTAGTGCGTGGCAAAAGATGCTTAAAGAAACCAATCAGGTTGATTTTCCAACCATGATCAGCCGCGCGACAGATTACGTGACGAAAGGTAAATTCATTTCACCTTGGCGCTTTATCATGGTGGACGAATACCAAGACATCTCACCAGACCGCTTAGCGCTTATTGAAGCGTTATGTGCGTCAACCGAGAAGCAAACTGGCGCGACTCTGTTTGCAGTAGGTGATGACTGGCAGGCGATTTACCAGTTCGCAGGCGCAGATGTGGATTTGACGACTGGTTTCCAAGAACGTTTTACACATTCAACTGTGCATCACTTAGACACGACGTATCGCTTCAACAACCAAATTGGTGATGTGGCGAATACCTTTGTCCAAGAGAACCCATCTCAGTTGCCTAAGACGCTTAACAGCCACAAGCAACGTAAACAGAAGAGTGTGCATACTGCACCGAGCAACCAAGTTGAGAAGATTCTTGACCAGCTCAATCAACAAGCGAAGAAAACCAAGTCGGTGCTGCTGTTAGGGCGAAACCATTATCACAAACCCGATCTATATGACGATTGGTTGAAGCGTTTCCCTAACCTTGAGATTCGCTTTATGACGTGTCATGCAAGTAAGGGCAGAGAAGCGGACTTTGTGATTATTCTGTCGGTGGATGAAGGTCAATTTCCAGCGAAGAAGAAGCAAGCGCATATCGATGGGGCATTGAGTGAGTCGAAAGACAAATACCCTTATGCAGAAGAGCGTCGTTTGTTCTATGTTGCGTTGACTCGTGCGAAAGAGAAGGTTTGGATCACCCACACAGGTGCAGGTTCTGCTTTTGTACAAGAACTGGTGAATGGCGATTATCCAATCGTCACTTCAAGATAATTCCTTCCCATTACTTGGGTAAAACAAAGGCGATACTGAGTATCACCTTTGTTGTATTTGGAAGCGCCGTTAATCGAAGTTATGTGCGCTCAGCAAGGTATGCTTCGTAGTCTGGTACTTCAATATCCACTTCTTGATCGATCAGCGGAGAGTTGAATAGGAATTTAGCGGTCGCACGGTTCGTTGCCACGGGAATATTCCATACGCTTGCAATACGTAGTAGGGCTTTTACATCAGGATCATGAGGAACGGCATTCAGTGGATCCCAGAAGAACACAAGCACGTCAATGTTGCCTTCAGAAATCAAAGCACCAAGTTGTTGGTCGCCACCCATAGGGCCACTGATCATGCTCTTGATAGCAAGGCCAGTTTCTTTGCTCAGCATGTGACCCGTTGTTCCGGTCGCGTACAAGAAGTGGCTTTGCAGCTTCTCTTTGTTCTCTTTTACCCAACGAAGCAATTCAGGTTTGCAGTTGTCGTGGGCAACCAATGCCACATGTTTGTGCGCTGGCATGGTACGAGTTGTTTTTTGCATCAAGTTATTTCCGTTTTTATGATTTTAAATTCGCTACATCCAATAAAACACGTTTTTTGCCAATCAATCAACAGCCTTAACGCTGAATGTAGGCCTATATTCTGACGGAGATAACGAATCTTCAATTGTGTCGTCATGAAGTGTCTTTGGCGTCAGCGCTTTAATGGTTGGAGACGCGTGTTTTTCATACGGTTGATGACGCAAGTAGTGGACTGCCTGCATGACAGAAAGGCGACCTTGTTCCACCATTTTGTCTGTTGGTGCGAATAAAACTTTGTGGCGCAACAAGCCACGATAAACACCATGACTTAGGTACACAGAAACCAAACCAATTTCCTCGGTCTTTTCTGCACTGCGCAACTCGCTGATGGCAGCCTCAATCGCTACTGCGCTGCCAACAATGTAATCAATGTTGCCCATATCAATGACACGCTGCACAAGGTTACGTTGAAGCTCTTTGTCGTTATCTGCCCAATACGAATCGACGATACGAATGTCGCTGTCTTTAATGGCTTCGTAAAAACCAGTTGTGACAGGCTTTGTTCCACCACGGGTTCTTGGGCCCAGCAATAGGGCAATATTGGTTTTGCCTGATCCTTTCGGGTGTTTCTCTGCAAGGTATTTACCCGCTTCATAGCCCATCCAGTACCAGTCAACACCGACAACGCCTTTGAGTAACTTTGATTGTTCTTCGTCGAGATCAAGTTGATTGACGGTGGCAAAAACAGGCGTCTTACCAACCCAACTTTGGAGATTGTGTTCGTAGGCTTGCGGATCAACGGTGCCAAGAATTATGGCGTCAGCACCCCACTGGGTACACAGGGCGAGTTGTTGTTCCTGGCGCGTTTTGTTCGGGTAGCCGCCCGCTTCGAGAACCCGAAGGTCAACACCGAGTTTTTCCGCTTCGGAAACCATTCCATAGTTTACTGACAACCAGTATGAATCCTTTAAATGAGGGTATATGGCACAGATTTTCTCAGCCGCAAAAGTAGGCACTGAAGCGAAAAGTGACAATGCGAGTGTAGAATGCTTGAAAATTGTGCGAAATGAACGCTGATTTATAACCATGAAATGAAGTTCGTTGGCATAGATTAAGTAAACACTGCAAAATATAACGTAATATGTCGCCGAACACGAACATTAAGGTCAGGAAAATATGTTGCTAGCTACTGCAAGCATCGGTCGAAAACTGCTGTTGTCTTTCATTGCGATGGCAATGCTGGTGATGATATCAGCATTAATCGGTGTATCAGGGTTTTCTCTGGTAGCAAAAACAGAAAGGAACGTCGTGGACAGTGCCATTCCGGCAATGCTAGAAGCTCGACAAGTTTCTGAGCTCAGTACACGAATTATTTCGTCGGTACAAATGCTCTCTAATGCTCAGAATGAGCAAGAACGTAAAGAAGCTGGGCGTGTTCTTTTTGAACAGCTTGAATCGTTACTTACGCATATTAAAGAGCTTGGCAGTGAGTCGTTTGACTCCAAGCTACTTGAAGCATTGGAAAACAATGTCCAGAACGTCATCGATAACTTAGCAGAGCTTGGCGTTACGGTAGAACGTAAGCTGTGGTTGACGAAAGAGATCGACACGCGCGTAGAAGAAATGCGTTTGCTGAGTGAAGAACTAGAGCAGTTGACTCGTACTCAAGTTCAAAACACCAGCACTATTGCAGTCGCGAACGTAACGCACATTTATGACCTTCTTGACGCGAATAAGAAAGCGCAAGCATTCCAAGCTTTGGATGCTCTTGTTGAAGTCGATCTAGACCTGACAGAACGACTTCATGAGCTGCACTTGCTGGCGTTCAAAATGCTTAACCAAATTGAAGAAGCGCGCACGCTCACCAACGTTGACCGCATCCAACAAATTCAAACTGCCTTTGAAGACAACCTGAAAATCATGAAGCGCCGCGTGCTTGCGGTAGAAGATCCGACGCGTTCAGAGCAAATGAGTCAATTACTTACCGAGCTTGGTAAGCGTCAGGTGGTGTTTACTATTTTGCTTCAGCAGTATGAGAACAACGAGCAATCTCAGCAGTTAATGCAGAAAACCCTCGAACTCTTTTCAGAGCTAAACGGGACAGTAAACAAGCTGGTGGATGATTCCAACAAAACAACCAGAATTGCCGTTGAAAAGCTGACTAGCACGCTCAAGTTCGCACAGTGGTCACTGACGGTGATCTCCATCATCGGTTTGATTATCGTTGTACTCATCCTTTGGCGCGTGGTTTATGTTTCGGTAATCAAACGTCTAGGTGAATACTCTTCTGCATTGCTTTCGGTGGCGCAGGGTAACCTCGCAGTAGAGTTGGAAGTGAAAGGCAAGGATGAGCTGGCGCACATGGGGCAGGCGATCATCACAGCGAGAAACACCGCACAAGCATTAAAAGTGGTGGCAGAAGGTGAAGCGCAAGCAAAACGTGAGTTGGAAGAGCACAAAGAACACTTAGAAGAGCTGATCGAACAGCGCACTTCTCAGTTGAAACAAGCGAACCGACGCTTGAACGAAGAAGTGCTGAACCACGCAAAAGCACGCAAACAAGCGGAACAAGCAAGCCGTGCGAAATCGGCCTTCTTGGCAACCATGAGCCATGAAATTCGTACCCCAATGAATGGTGTTCTTGGTACGGCACGTCTATTGATTGATTCTGGTTTGAACCCGATTCAGAAACGTTACGCTGAAATCATCAACCGCAGTGGTAAAACGCTACTCGCGATTTTGAACGATGTATTGGATTACTCGAAAATCGAAGCGGGACATTTGGAAATACGTAGCTTAGGCTTTGATTTACACCAGATGGTAGAAGATACGTTCCAATTGATGAACGGCAAAGCACAAGAGAAAAAACTGCTGTTTTCTTACCACATTGAAAGTGATGTAGGTCGCTATTGGAAAGGTGATGTCATTCGCATCAATCAGGTGTTGAACAATCTTGTTGGTAACGCGATTAAGTTTACCGAGCAGGGTGAAATCGACATCTATGTTAGCTTGAATCCAGAAGATGAAACTCAGGTGCTATTTGAAGTTTCTGATACAGGTATCGGCATTGCTAAGAAAGATCAAAAGACGTTGTTTGATGCCTTCACTCAGGCTGAAGGCGGCATGAATCAAACTGGCGGAACCGGATTAGGTTTAGCGATCAGTCGACGCATTATCCAAGCGATGGGAGGCTGCTTGGAAGTAGACTCAGACGAGGGACACGGTAGCCGTTTCTGGTTCTCCATTCCTTTAGAGGAAAGCGAACCGGTAGAAACCGTATCGATTGCTAGTGCGCGTTGTAAGATTCGAGCGAAGGTCCTTGTTGTGGAAGATAACCCAGTGAACCGTGTGGTAGCGGAAGGCTTCCTGGAGAGCATGGGACACGAAGTTATTTTGGCAGAAAATGGGTTAGAGGCGGAGCAGATCATTGACAAGCATGATTTCGACATTGCATTGGTCGATATCAACTTGCCAGATTGCAATGGTGCTGATTTAATCCACCGCCTCAAACGTATCGAGCGCAATAAGCCTTCGGATAAAGCACTCAATCCAACGCCAATGGTCGCGGTTTCTGCCCATGTATTCGCTGAAGAAGTGGAAAGCTATTTGGCGGCGGGCTTTGACGGATATCTGCCTAAGCCGATGGAAAAAGAAGCGCTTTCTGCACTCATCCAAGATATGTTGGATGGCAAACAATTACTGCTTCCCCAAAGTGGGGAGTGCCTTGCTCAGGATGAGATAATTACAACAAGTGACAACGACACTGTGTCCGTCACAACAGACCTAACAGCAGAGGAGCCAGCGATGGTTATCATCAACCCTAATGTGATTCAGTCAGACATGAAGATTTTGGGCAAAGAGAAAATGCTTCACATCATCGACTTGTTCCGACAAACCAGCGCTGATGTTCTGAGCCAAATGGAAAGTTCTGCACAAAACGGTGAAAGTCGTGCTGTAAAAGATCTCGCTCACAAACTAAAAGGCAGCGCAGGCAGTTTAGGTTTGACGGCTCTAATGAATACGTGCCAAAGCATCGAGATTGCATCAGAGTCATTAGAGGCTTACACAATGCTTCGAGCGGACTTGAAAGGGCAGGTGAGTGAGTCAGTGATTGCGCTGGATGAGTTAATGGCTGAATAACATCGGTCGTTTGATTTCAGCTCCATTTATATACAAAAACCTCCGGTTTGCGCCGGAGGTTTTTTTCTATTCGGTCAGATCATCTTCCCACTCGAACCGAGTGTCTAGAGCATAAGGATCATCTTCGAACGGATGCTCCATTCTGCCACGCAAGTATTCGAGTTGGTGCTCAAGCATGTTGACCGTGTCGTAATCCCCCTCTGAGCAGGCAACGTATATCTGTTGCTCGAGAGCGGCGATGTTGTCTCGGATACTCATGAGAACCCCCTTAAATCATCATCGATTCTCAAAACGATTATAGTCAAGTAAACCAAATTCGATCGGTTGTTTTGTACGATACCAATCGTGGATACGATCGCTAAATGACCAGAACTTTTCAGAGCTTCGGCGAATAGCAAAATTATCCAGTAACTTAACGTAATCATCCTCGGATTGAAGGTTGCTAAATTGATCGACAAATTCTTTCACTTGATCTTCTTCGATAGAGAAAAACGCCGCTGGATAGCTGCCAACCACGCCTCGAACAATGGTCATGTCATCGTTCGCGAAGTCTCGATTGCTTTCCTCATCAAACAAGCTAGAAATGTTGATGTGAGCGTTGTTATGAATAAGAGTGAAAAGCTCATCTTCATCAGATTTGCTGCGCACCATCAGCATTGTGATTTGCGGTACCGTTTTTAGCCCTTCACCACGAACTTGGTTGATGCTCGCCAATTGCTGCTCATTTTCCACGGTAAGCGCGGTATCAATGATGTCGTATCGTGGCAACAAGACTGGTGATACTTGCTTGCGCAGAATATCCAATAGCTCAGATTTAGGATCGTCGGTGTGATACACAACACTGGTCGGTTGGCTAAATGGTGCAACGTTGCGTTGTAAGAAGTCACTTAGTTGACGCGGTTGGTCCTGATACCAGCTTGAATGTTCTTGGTGGCGCATATCAGCAGGAAGTAGGGCAATAAAGTTACTTTCCCCTTCAAGGCGTAAGAAGTCCATGAACATGCGGGTAATCAGCTGGTGGCCAAAGTTACCGTACACATCGAAGCCGGCAACAAGTAGGTAGTGGATGCGTTCAAGCAGAGCATAGTCCAAAACCCAAGCCGTTTTCGGTTGTTCGCCCACCAAACCTTGCACTACTGACGCGCTGTCAAAGTGACGGAAGACCGTAAGAGCAGCATTTGGATTTGTACCGTTGCCGTCCCAAATTACGTCGGTCGATAGGTGCTCACCGTTCTTAAACCACTTGTTGATGAAGTCAGACTTCGCTTCTAGGTAACGTGCTTGTTGACGCGAGTATTTCACCCAGTTGGTAACTGGAACAGTATTGCTCTCAAGCTCGCCGGGAAGTTTTAGGTTCGCTGCTTGTGAGCGATAGAACTCGTTGACTTCAGGAATGTCGGCCTTGTCTGGGTCTAGGAAGAATACCCAGAAGCGATCATTAATTACGTTTAATGCCAGCTGACCACGACATACCGGGCCTTTGATGTAAGCCATGATGGTGTTCTGAGCGTTGTCCAACATGAACTTGAAGCGAGACTTCACAGGCAAATCGATGAATGCAGTCATTGGATTTGCGGCGATTTCAGGCTCGTAGCTTGGTAATTTCGCTACTTCGTAATCGGCATCAATGAACCATTTTTCCCAGTTGTCGATACGTTGTTTGTTCAGCGCAAACGGCATGTGCGTCTTATCGACAATAGTGCCTTGCTCAGGAATGATTCGGTAGTACACGCGCTCAACACCCGGATCATCATAAGGACGACGCGTTGTAATGCGTTTTACTGGCTCTCCCGGTGGCGTCGAAGATCGCACGAGAGTGAAGAAGCGAGGTTGCTCACCGCCCAGCTCAGAAAAGAACAGGTGCGATAAGAAAAGGTGTTCGTAAATATAACGAGCGGCGAGTTGGTTTTTGCGAGAACTCTTGTTCAGCAGTGTCTCGTATTTCTGAACCTCAGCTTCTTGTTGCTCGGTAAGCGGGATATGCGCATTCATGATGCCGCCATTTTCCAGCCAAAGCATGAGCGTTTGATATTCTATCGCCGTTAGATTCGGCATTCCGAAGGGCATTCCCCATGTCGGGTTGTCTTGTTCGTATTTTGCGTACTCTTCTATTGTCGGGCACGTTTGTTCACGGTCGATAGAAAAATCGAAGCCTTCTAATTGAACTTGGTCAGGGAGTGGATGACGTTCCTTTTGTTGAAGCATACGAGCAATCAAACCTGCATCCATATTAGCCGCCATGCTCTGCTCACGCTCGTTGAGCACAGGATGGAAGCCAGCATCACGCCATTCTTGCGTAGTTTGCGCGTCTTCAAATAAGCGAGTTGGGGCTGCTGCAGTCAAGCGTGTGCCTTCGTAAACCAAAGCTTTGCTTGCACCACGGTCAATGCCTTCTACGGAAGAGAGTTTTAACTGACAAGGGGCATCGTAGCAGGCGTGACAAACCACACATCGATTATCGACGATAGGTTTTACTTCATGTTGAAAGAAGTCCGCTTGGGGTGTCTCAAGAGCAACAGTACGCTCACGCACTTCTTCAGGGCCAAACAGTTTATCGTAGTTTAGGCCCGCATAGGTCGCACAACCTGCAAACAGAGTGGCGATACACAGTGTGAAAATTAAACGTAAATTCATTGAGTTATTTTGAGTAAATTGAATTTGCGTTAATTAAAGCAAAATAAGTCGCCAAATACCAAAAAGAAGCGGGATTAGTCGCGAAAAACAAAAAGAAAGCCCACCTAAATCGGTGGGCTTTTTCGGTAGTTGCAAAAGAAACTAGTTCATTTTTTTAACTTCTTGCTGAAGTTGCTCTAGCTGCTTCATCTTGCCTTGTAGGCCAAGAGATTGGTAGCTAATTGACGCTGGGTTCATCATCTGACCTTGCTGCATTGGGTAATCTGGCAGCGTCTTGAAGAATTCACCAAGAACGTCTTGGATAGGTACGAACAACCACATGTTGTCAGCCATCCAGCGCAGGTACATACCTGATTCGTGCGGTGCTTTCTCGAATGGGTCAGCACGTAGGTGGATGATTTGTGGCCAGTTTGGAGAGAAGCGAATTGCGTTAGAGATATCACCTTCAAGAACCGCGAAGTTCAGTTTCCAGTCATTCCAACGTACTGCGTTTAGCTCGCCGTTTGCTGTAAAGTAAAGTAGTGACTCACGAGGGCCTTTCTCTTCTTTACCTTGGAAGTAAGGCATGAAGTTGTAACCATCGATGTGTACGCGCCAATCTTTACCGTTTGATTTGTAGCCTTCTGCTAGCTTCTCTTTCACGTCAGGAACGCCAGCCGCTGCCATTAGTGTTGGTAGCCAGTCTTGGTGCGCCATCATTTCGTTGATCTTAGTACCTGGTTCAATTACGCCAGGCCAACGAACAAGTTGAGGTACACGCATACCGCCTTCCCAAGTGGTACCTTTCTCACCGTGGAATGGTGTTGCACCACCGTCAGGCCATGTAACTGTCTCTGCACCGTTATCGGTTGAGTAGATAACGATGGTGTTATCAGCAACACCTAGCTCATCAAGTTTGTCTAGTAGAACACCCACTTGGTCATCGTGCTCAAGCATACCGTCAGCGTAGATACTTACGCCTGATTTACCTTGGTATTTCTCTTGTAGACGAGTCCAAACGTGCATACGAGTGGTGTTGTGCCAAATGAAGAATGGCTTGTCTGCTTTCACGGCTTTTTCCATGAACGCCAGTGACGTTTCTAGGAATTCTTCATCCGCGTGCTCCATACGCTTACGCGTCATTGGGCCTGTATCTTCAATCTTACCGTCAGCAAAAGACTTGATTACACCACGAGGACCGTAGTTTTTACGGAACTCAGGATCTTTCGGGTAGTAGTAAGTTTCTGGTTCTTCTTCAGCATTGAGGTGATAAAGGTTACCGAAGAACTCGTCGAAACCGTGGTTAGTTGGCAAGTGTTGGTCTTGGTCACCTAAGTGGTTTTTACCAAACTGAGCCGTCATGTAACCTTGACCTTTAAGCAGATCTGCAATTGTCGGTGCCCAATCAGGGATACCATGAGTAGAGCCTGGCATACCGATTGTAAGCAAGCCAGTACGGAACGGTTCTTGGCCTGTGATAAATGCTGCACGGCCTGCAGTACAAGATTGCTGACCGTAGTGATCAGTAAATAGTGCACCCTCGTTTGCAATACGGTCGATATTCGGGGTCTCGTAACCCATCATACCTTGGTTGTATGCACTGATGTTCCAGTAACCAACATCATCACCAAAGATCGCTAGGATGTTTGGTTTGTCTGCTGCCACTGCTGCGCTTGAGGTTGCCAGTACGCCGAGACCGACAGCCAGCTTGCTCATTTGGTTAGCCATAAAAACTCCAAATTGGTTGTAAGTTGGAAAAGAAGCTTAGGTACCGCCCATGCTTCGTTGGCTATTAAGTTAATGATGCAATTGAAGAATGTCGCTTTATAGTGTTTATAACCATAAGTTATGTAGAGAAATAACTTGTTGTTTTATCAGTTGATTGTTTCGACCTTAGGATTTGTAGGGAAAACTGAAGCGAGACTCAGGTCACGTTAATCCGCTTTCTAAATAGGGATATAAGACCTTAGTTTTAACCAAAGTATAATTATGCCATTTGATTCGCATTAGTCTATTTTGTGAGCTATACGTTTGTGTGCAGGATGCACTTTTCTATTACATACAGAGGTTTATATGACAGCGAATTATGGCGTGAAACGCCGATTAGCGATTCTTGCCGCTGCTTTTATCGGCGCGACAAGTAGCAGTATCGCAGCAGAGAAACCGAATATTCTGGTCATTTGGGGCGATGATATCGGTCAATCTAATATCAGTGCTTACACATTTGGCTTAATGGGATACAAAACACCGAACATCGATAGCATTGCAAAAGAAGGCATGATGTTCACTGACTATTACGGCGAGCAATCTTGTACTGCAGGCCGTTCTACCTTCATTACCGGACAAACGGTATTGAGAACTGGCCTAAGTAAGGTTGGCCTTCCGGGGGCAGATTTAGGTCTTCAGGCTGAAGATGCAACGATTGCAGAAATGCTTAAACCACTGGGTTATATGACAGGTCAGTTTGGTAAAAACCACCTTGGCGACAAAGACGAACACCTTCCAACCAATCACGGCTTCGACGAATTTTTTGGCAACCTTTACCATTTGAACGCCGAGGAAGAACCTGAGAATGTGGACTACCCGAAAGATCCAGAATTCCGTAAGAAATTCGGTCCTCGTGGTGTAATCAAGTCTTTTGCTGACGGCAAAATCGAAGATACCGGTCCTCTAACGCGTAAGCGTATGGAAACGGTGGATGGAGAAACGTTAGATGCGGCGCTTGATTTTATGGATCGAGCAGTGAAAGCAGACAAGCCTTTCTTTGTCTGGTGGAACGCAACACGCATGCACTTCCGTACGCACGTGAAAGAAGAAAACTTGGGTAAAACAGGCATCAGTTTTTATGCTGACGGTATGGTTGAACACGATAACCAAGTAGGCGAGTTGCTGAAAAAAGTGGATGACTTGGGCATCAAAGACAACACCATCGTATTCTACTCAACCGATAACGGCCCGCACATGAACTCTTGGCCAGATGCGGGTACAACGCCATTCCGTGGTGAGAAGAATACCAACTGGGAAGGTGCGTTCCGTGTTCCTGCAATGGTTCGTTGGCCTGGTAAGATTGAAGCGGGCAGCGTTTCCAACGAAATTATGCACCACATGGACTGGATGCCAACGCTCCTAGCCGCTGCGGGTGATGATCAAATCAAAGAGAAGCTGCTAAAAGGCTACACGGCAGGTGATAAGACATTTAAGAACCATCTCGATGGGTACAACTTCTTGCCTTACCTAACTGGTAAAGAAGAGAAAGGCCCACGTGAAGAGATCTTCTACTTCACTGATGATGGCGATTTGAGTTCACTTCGCTTCCGCAACTGGAAGATCGTATTCCTAGAGCAGCGCGCAAAAGGAACACTACGTATCTGGGCTGAACCGTTTACACCATTACGTGTGCCTAAGATCTTCAACCTACGCATGGACCCATACGAAGTGGCGGACATCACGTCGAACACATACTACGACTGGTTGATTGACCACGCATACATGTTGGTTCCTGCACAGGCTTATGTGGGTAAATTCTTGGCAACGTTCGAAGAATTCCCACCGCGACAAAAAGCAGCAAGTTTCTCACTTGATCAGGTGATGGAGAAGTTGCAGGAAAGTCACAATAAATAAATTGATTGCAAGTAAACGTGGGGCTCTTCGGAGCCTCTTTTTTTTGCCTTGGATTCAGCTTTTGTCATCATCGTTAACCCCATATTAAACCAAGTGTCATACGGTTTTAGAGTAGAGAATGACGTCTGGTTATTTTGTTTACATCACTGGTCGAAATACCTAATTCGCTAGGCATTAAGTTTGGGTGAGATTTATTTTATGCCTATTGGTCTCATTGATTCGTGAAATATAAATTTGTTGTGCAGGAGGCACATTACATTACTAAACAGAGGTTTATATGAGAACGAAATACGGTTTGAAACGCCGATTAGCCATTCTTACCACAGCGTTTATTGGGGCGACGAGTAGTAGTTTCGCCGCAGAGAAACCGAACATATTGGTCATTTGGGGTGATGATATTGGTCAATCGAACATCAGTGCTTATACATTTGGATTAATGGGATACAAAACGCCGAATATCGACCGCATTGCCAACGAAGGCATGATGTTTACCGATTACTACGGTGAGCAATCTTGTACTGCAGGTCGCTCCACTTTCATTACTGGACAATCGGTTCTGAGAACAGGTTTGAGTAAAGTTGGTCTTCCGGGGGCTGATTTAGGGCTGCAAGCAGAAGACGCGACGATTGCAGAAATGCTCAAGCCGATGGGATATATGACAGGTCAGTTTGGTAAAAACCACTTAGGAGATAAGGACGAGCACCTTCCTACGAATCACGGGTTTGATGAGTTCTTTGGCAACCTTTACCACCTGAATGCCGAAGAAGAGCCTGAGAATGTGGATTACCCGAAAGATCCGGAATTTCGTAAGAAGTTTGGCCCTCGCGGTGTCATTAAGTCTTTTGCTGACGGTAAGATTGAAGATACGGGACCATTAACGCGCAAGCGCATGGAAACTGTTGATGAAGAGACATTAGACGCGGCACTTGATTTTATGGACCGTGCAGTAAAGGCTGAGAAACCGTTTTTCGTTTGGTGGAATGCAACACGCATGCACTTCCGTACTCACGTCAAAGAAGACAACCTTGGCCGCACTGGCATCAGCTTTTATGCAGACGGGATGGTTGAACATGACAACCACGTAGGTCAGCTGTTGAAGAAAGTGGATGATCTAGGTATTACAGACAACACCATCGTATTCTACTCGACCGATAATGGCCCACACATGAACTCGTGGCCTGATGCAGGCACAACGCCTTTCCGTGGGGAGAAGAACACCAACTGGGAAGGGGCGTACCGTGTTCCTGCAATGGTTCGTTGGCCGGGTAAGATTGAACCAGGCACTGTTTCTAACGAAATCATGCACCACATGGACTGGATGCCAACACTACTTGCTGCGGCGGGTGATGACCAAATCAAACAAAAACTGTTGAAAGGTCATACTGCAGGGGACAAGACGTTTAAAGTTCACCTTGATGGCTACAACTTCTTGCCGTACTTAACCGGTAAAACAGAACAAGGCCCTCGTGAAGAGATCTTCTACTTCACTGATGACGGTGATTTGAGTTCGCTTCGTTACCATAATTGGAAGATCGTGTTCTTAGAGCAACGTGCACAAGGCACACTTCGTCTTTGGGCAGAACCATTCACGCCACTGCGAGTACCTAAAATCTTTAACCTACGTATGGACCCATATGAAGTGGCTGATGTGACTTCTAATACATACTACGATTGGGTTCTTGACCATGCTTATATGCTGGTTCCTGCGCAAGCCTATGTCAGTAAATTCTTGGCGACGTTTGAAGAATTCCCTCCAAGACAGAAAGCAGCCAGCTTCTCTCTTGATCAGGTAATGGAAAAGCTTCAAGAGAATCACCATCAATAGATTTATTAGTTAACAAAGCGAAGGGGCTCAATGAGCCTCTTTGTGATGTCGGCTGGAAGTTTTTCTTACATTTCAGTCATTTTGCTCAAAATCTCAACTATATTTGTTTTTAGAATAAAAAGAATCACACACAAGGACAGTTATGACTCAGTGGGCATGTTGGAAGCAGGCTCTGATCGGCCTAGCAGCGCTCGTCAGTTTTTCTCTGTTTGCACAAGAAACGCTTTCTTCACAAGAACCTCTTGTTGAGCAGCAAGTCGGGACGGACACACCTAAATCAATCGATTCCTCGCAGCTTACCTATGTTGGTAGTGAAGCGTGTATCGATTGCCACAAGAAAGAAACCGAAGCGTGGCAAGATTCTCATCACGATATGGCGATGCGTCACGCCGAGGCGGAATCTGTTCTCGGTGACTTTGATGACCACACATTCACCTTTGAAGGGAAGCCAAATCGCTTCTATCGAAAAGGGGAAGAGTATTGGGTCAATATCCAAGGGCCTGATGGTGGGTGGCATGACTACAAAATCAGCTACACCTTTGCGTGGGAGCCACTTCAACAATACATGGTGGAATTCGAAGACGGACGTGTGCAGTTGATTCCTTTCGCTTGGGATTCGAGAACCAAGCAAGAAGGCGGGCAGCGCTGGTTCCATCTTTATCCCGATACTACCCCAAAAGATGAGTTCTACTGGACGAACACTGGCCAGAATTGGAACTTCATGTGTGCTGATTGCCATTCAACCAATCTAGAAAAAAACTACGATGCAACAGCCAATACGTATTCGACGACATGGTCAGAAATCAACGTCGGTTGCGAAGCATGTCATGGCCCAGCCAGTGAACACGTCGAGCTTGCCAAACAAGCGGAAAAATCTGGGAATACCATAGCTTCAGCGAACCATTATGGTTTTGACCGAGATTTAGGTATGGCAGTAAAAGAGTGGGTCTACGAAGAAGGGCACAGTACGCTCCAGCCAAAAGAAATCGCGATGACTCATCAAGTACAAACCTGTGCGCAGTGCCATAGCCGTCGTACACAGTTAAATGAAAGTGCAGACCACGTCAAAGGCTCCTTCCTAGATAAATACCGCCTCAGCTTAATTACACCAGAGCTCTATTATCACGATGGTCAAATCTACGATGAAGATTACGTTTATGGCTCATTTTTACAGTCAGCCATGGCAGAGAAAGGGGTAACCTGTACCAACTGTCACGACCCTCATACCGCAGAGTTAAAAATCCCTGAAGAAGCGGTTTGTGCTCAGTGCCATATTGCGTCTGACTACATGCCGGAGAATCACACGTTCCATGAGGCAAATACTGAGGCATCCCAATGCACCACTTGCCACATGCCGGAAACGACCTACATGCAAGTTGACCCACGTCGTGACCACAGCTGGCATGTGCCACGTCCAGATCTAAGCCAACACATCAATACGCCAAACGTCTGTACATCATGCCATGAAGACGAAACCAACCAGTGGGCGGATCAGAAAATAGGCGAATGGTTCCCGAATTCGAAATACCGTAACCAACAACACTTTGCGGTGGCATTCTACGCCGATTCTATTGGTCATCGTGGTGCGCCTGATGCGTTAGCGTATTCCGCTCAAGACTCATCGTTGAGTGACATTATTCGTGCCTCCGCACTGGAGCGTATGGGTGGCAATACCGGTCAAAATACCTTGGTATCTCTAGCTCGCGCGGTGAAGCATGAAATTGACATGATTCGCCTCGGGGCTGTTGCTGGGTCTTCTGGTTATGAGTTCAGTGACCGCTGGCAAATCCTCGAACCATTATTGAGCGACCCAGTCTTATCTGTACGTGCAGAAGCCGCAGGCGCACTGGTTCGCCATTATCCGGAAATGAATCCGTTGCAACGTGACAAGATTAAACAGCCATTGGAAGACTACATGGCAATCCAACGCTTTAATGCTGACCGAGGCTTTGGGCGAACGAACCTAGCGAATGTCTGTCGAGACCTTGGTGACACAGACAAAGCCATTGCGTCTTACCAGAAGGCGATTGAAATAGAACCTTACTTCGAGAACAGCTATGCAAACTTAGCCGATTTGTATCGTGCACAGGGCAACGACAAAAAAGCATTAGAAACCTTGATGGCAGGGATTGAAGCTCAGCCGAAATCGAGTGCTTTGCCATACAGTGCAGGATTAGCTTGGTTGCGAGTAGGTGACAGTGTGAAAGCCAACCAATACTTAAAACAAGCAGCGGAAACCGCAGAGCGAAACCCACAGTATTGGTATGTTTATGGGCTCGCTCTGGAGAAATCAGACGTGCTTGCGGCCAGCAAAGCGTTGAACACCGCTTACAAAGTGGGAGGCAACCCACAGCACTTGTTTGCGGAATGTGAGGTGCTGGCTAGAAACTACAAAGATGGCTCTGTTGCATTTGCTTTTGAGCAGTGTTTGAAGCAACTAGGAGAGTTTGCACCGGCTGATGTGATTCAACGTTTAAGAGCGTCTATAAATCAATAGGAGCGGCATGGGCAAACTCAAGTTGTTGCTTGACCTGTTCCCTTAAGCGTTGATGAGCAGGATTGTGCTCATCACGCTTGTGATACACAAATTTATAAGGAATATGGTCGATTTCAATTGGGCACTCAAGGACCTGTAACTTGAGTGCCTTACTCCATTTCATCGCAAACGAACGAGAGACAACACCTAAGCAATCTCGCTGTGCAACGTACATTGCCATACCTGCCAAAGATGACGTTACGATCTCTACATTTCGCTCCTGAATCGGCTCTTTTGCCAGCTGTTCGAAGCCAGAAGTGTTATTCCATTTACCTGAAAACATACAGTGATTTTCGCGATAAAAATCTTCTCGACTCAACGTTCCTTGGATTCGTGGGTGACTTTGACGACAGATGATCATTGCAGGTTCATGGTAGGCGTTTTCAATCACGAAAGAGGAGTCTTTGGTGATGATGGTATCAATCACCAAGTCCATTTTTTGCTGACGAATTTGTTCAAACAACAAGTATTTTTCCGGTGGAGACTCGTGGAAAACCACGTTTTCAATCGGATTTAAGCTGTGGAGTAAGGTTTCTGAGCAGCAGACTTGAAAAGTGGTTCTTTCTGAAATGGCGTTGTCTACGATGCTCACTGCCTGACGAAACTGCGGCATGAGTTGATACGCGGTTGAAGTGGGGGCGATCCCTCGTCCTTGTTTGACGAAAAGCTGTTTTCCGACCACTTGTTCGAGCCGTTTAATCGAAGCGCTCACCGCAGGTTGCGTAAGGCCTAAATGGTCGGCCGCTTTGGTGTAGGACTGATACTCAGCCACCACCAAAAATGTTTGAATCAAGTTTAAGTCCATCTTGTTACCCATAAACTAAATTTATATATCAACGTATCTGAACTCTATTTATCCGTCAAATAACAAGTTTTATCTTAATCAAATCTTGGTATCTGATTTTCTACCAAGATTAGCAGCAACGGATTTATGGAGCCCTTTTATGGCAAACCACGATAAAAAACGCGGCAAGAAGCTGGTATTAAACGCTTGTACGCTTGCGATCGGAGCGGCATCAGCGACCGCTTATTCGGCAGAACAACCTAACATCCTCGTTATCTTTGGTGACGATGTCGGTTACTGGAACTTGAGTGCATACAACGGTGGCATGCTGGCTTACAGCACACCAAATATTGATAGCATTGCAAGAGACGGTGCTAAGTTTACGAACTTCTACGCTCAGCAAAGCTCAACCGCAGGTCGCTCTGCGTTCATCACGGGACAAATGCCAAAACGTACCGGCTTGTCTAAGGTTGGTTTGCCAGGAGCGAAAGAAGGGATTTCTGAGAAAGATCCAACTATTGCGACACTGCTACGTGACCTTGGTTACGCAACGGGCCAATTTGGTAAAAACCACCTTGGTGACCGCGATGAACACTTGCCGACCAACCACGGTTTCGACGAGTTCTTTGGCAACCTTTACCACTTAAATGCGGAAGAAGAGCCGGAGAACGTAGACTACCCACAAGATCCTGAGTTTAAGAAGAAATTTGGTCCTCGTGGTGTGATCCATTCTTATGCGGATGGCAAGATTGAAGACACGGGTCCACTAACGCGTAAACGCATGGAAACGGTTGATGACGAGTTCCTAGATGAAGCTGAGAAGTTTATCGAGAAACAAGTCAAAGCCGACAAGCCATTCTTTACGTGGTTTAACACCACGCGCATGCATAACTTCACGCACGTTCCAGACGACTACAAAGGTAAAACAGGCGCAGGTTTCTACGCCGATGGTGTGAAGCAACACGATGACCAAATTGGCCACTTGCTCAATAAGATTAAAGAGCTTGGCGTTGATGACAACACCATCATTGTTTACACCACAGATAACGGCCCAATGATCAACTTGTGGCCTGACGCGGGTATGACGCCATTCCGTAGTGAGAAAAACACTGGCTGGGAAGGTGGCTTCCGCGTTCCTGCAGTAATTAAGTGGCCGGGTCATATCCAAGCGGGCACGACGTTTAACGGCATTGTGTCTCTGGAAGACTTCTTACCAACATTGGTGGCTGCGGCGGGCAACAGCAACGTCAAAGAAGAGCTGTTGAAAGGCAAGAAAGTGGGCGATATGAACTACAACGTTCACTTAGACGGTTATAACCAATTGCCATACCTAACGGGTAAAACAGACAAGTCTGCTCGTAACGAGTTTGTTTACTGGAGTGATGACGGCGATTTACTGGCTCTACGCTACGGTAAATACAAATACCACTTCATGATCCAAGAAAACGAAACCGGTTTGGATATCTGGAAGAAACCATTTACCAAACTCCGTGTACCACAAATCTATGACTTGAGTATCGACCCATTTGAGCGTGGCGATACTGGTATGGGTTACGACCGTTGGATGTACGAACGTTCATTCTTGATGATGCCTGCGGTTGAAAAAGTAAAAGAGGTCATGGAAACCTTCAAAGAGTACCCGCCGCGTATGGCTCCGGGCTCGTTTGTTCCGAAATAACGTTTTGTCCATAGGTCTATAGACCCTAGTTATTGTCCTTAAATACAGCGCCCAACTTGGGCGCTGACTTTCTTCTGCTTTCGAGATCGTTCTTTATGAAAAAACAAACTCACATTCATACTACTCAAATGGCATTAACTCCTCTCAAAACGGCATTTGCATCTAATAGTGATAAAGTCGAACGACGTTTTCACGTGATGGCGAAACCGGGCGGGGCGAAATGCAATATCGATTGTCAGTACTGTTTTTATCTGCATAAGGATGAATTACTCAATCAAGGCACTCAACCAAAAATGGATGATGCAACACTTGAGGCATTCATAAAGAGCTATATCGAAAGCCAAGACGGTGACGAGATTGTGTTTTCTTGGCAGGGTGGTGAGCCAACACTGTTGGGATTGGATTACTTCAAGAAGATCGTCGAACTGCAGAATAAGTACGCTAAACCGGGCGTTCGCATCGAAAACGACCTTCAAACTAATGGTCTTTTATTGAACGAGGCTTGGTGTCAGTTTCTGCATGACCATGGTTTTCTGGTTGGTCTATCGATTGATGGCCCTGAGTTTATCCACGATAAATACCGCAAAACCCGAAGTGGAAAACCGACCTTTCAGCGCGTCATGCAAGCCGTTGATCTGATGAAGCGTCATAATGTGTCATTCAATGCGTTGGTGACAGTAAACCGCTTTAACGCCAAATATCCGCTCGAAGTGTATCGCTTTCTCACTCAAGAGCTCGGTGTCACTTATATTCAATTCACACCTTGTGTTGAACCTCGATCTTTCACTCAAACCGCTCCTCATTTTTGGAAAGAAAACATGTCGCCAAAACTTGGCAGCGAATTAGCAAAGCCGGGCCATTTGATGTCGGTCGTTACGGATTGGTCCGTCGATGCAGAAGAGTGGGGCGAGTTTCTGATTGCTGTATTTGAAGAATGGGTGAACAACGATCTTGGCAGAGTCTTGGTCAACCTTTTCGAAACCGCTGTCGCGCAAGTGATGGGGATGCCTTCGCAGTTGTGTGTTAGTGCAGAGTTCTGCGGCAAAGGCCTAGCGATTGAACACAATGGGGATGTGTTTAGCTGTGATCACTACGTTTATCCGGAATACCAACTGGCTAACATTCATGACCGATCTCTGAATGAAATTGCTATCTCAACTCGTCAATACAGCTTTGGCATGGCGAAAAAGTCTTCTTTGCCGCAATACTGCCTTGATTGCCCATATTTGAAGTATTGCTGGGGAGAATGCCCAAAAAATCGGCTACTTACCGCGCCGAATGGTGAGGCTGGTCTAAACTACTTGTGTCCGGGAATAAAAATGTTCTTTGACCATTCGCTGCCAATTCTGGTTGGCATATCAAGGTTAATAAAGTCTTACAACTCAGGTGAATATAGCGAATATAACCTTTAGTTATTACTTTCAGTCTTATACTCAACTTTTAACGCTCAGGCTCCCGTAAACTCAATAGGTAGACTATGAACCACGCACAACAAGCCATTAATGAATTAATCGAACAAACTGAAAAAAGCGTCATTGGACAAAGCCATGTGGTTCAGGCTTTGGTGATAGGGTTACTGACCAATGGTCACGTACTTTTAGAGGGTTTACCGGGAACGGCAAAAACGCGCTCGGTGAAGTCACTTGCCAACCTTCTTAACACCAGCTTTGGTCGTATTCAGTTTACTCCAGACTTATTACCTTCTGACGTAACAGGTACCGAAGTGTACCAAGAGTTGGATGGTAAGCCTCAGCTGCACTTCCAACCGGGACCAATCTTCAACAGCATTGTGTTAGCGGATGAGGTGAACCGTGCGCCAGCAAAAGTTCAAGCTGCACTGCTAGAAGCGATGGCAGAAGGCACGATTACGGTGGGTGATAAGACCCACGTCTTGCCTGAGTTGTTTATGGTGCTTGCAACGCAAAACCCAGTTGAACAAGAGGGTACTTACCCATTGCCAGAAGCGCAGATGGACCGCTTTATTATGAAAGTGACCGTCGACTACCCAGAAGATGAAGCAGAGCGTGACATTATTCGCTTGGTGCGCAGCGAAGAGCTAGGTTCAGAAATCAGTAGCGAATTAGTGACGCCACAACACATTGAACCAGAGCTCGTTATTGAAGCGCGACGTCAATTACCAAACATTACTGTTTCCGATTTAGTCGAGAACTACATCGTGGCGCTTGTGATGGCGACACGTAAACCAGAGCGTTACGCCGATTCCCAACTACAAAAATGGATCGAAATCGGCTCAAGTCCTCGCGCCTCAATTGCCTTAGACAAATGTGCGCGCGTTTATGCGTGGCTACAAGGGCGTGACCATGTAACGCCTGATGATGTGCGTGCAATGGTGCCATCGGTACTGGGACATCGCTTCTCACTTTCTTACGATGCACTTGCCGATGGTGTTGATCATCAACGTGTAGTGCAAGAGTTGCTTGATTGTGTAGAAATCGGATAAGCGGGAGGGACTATGGCAAAGCCAACGCTTGCTCCTCAATCCCAAGGGCTCGACCCTCGCTTGTATTGCGATTACTCACGCTTGGTGCGTTTACAAGCGCAAGCCGAATCTTTTAGCTTACTGCCTCACTTGAAAGCGGGCAGTGTGCTTTCTGGTCGTCATAACTCATTGTTCCGCGGACGTGGTTTGAACTTTGAAGAACTTCGTCACTACCAACTAGGGGACGACATCCGAAACCTAGATTGGAAAGTCACCATGCGCACAGGTAAGCCTCATGTGCGCAGTTACACCGAAGAAAAAGACCGTAATGTGATTGTCTGTGTAGATCAGCGCAGTGCGATGTTTTTCGCCTCGACCGAGGTCATGAAATCTGTGGTCGCTGCTGAAGTGGCGGCTATGTGTGGCTGGCGAGTATTGAAAGACGGTGACCGAGTCGGGTTTGTTATCGCCTCTGATTCTGCTCTATACCACAGCAAAGCTCAGCGTTCCCAAAACGATTTGCTCGCTCAACTGAAACGACTCTCTCAAGCCAACCAGCGCTTAAGTGTGGACTCGTTAGATTCAGACAAAGTGACGTTCAGTAAATGGATTGAGCTCATCAAACGGATGAAGCTAAAACAATCCACGCTGATTTTCATCAGTGATTGGCGCGATTGCGAAGAGCATCATCTTGATCATCTTAAGCAGCTCCAACAGCACAACGATGTCCTCGCGGTGATGGTAAGCGATCCTTTAGAGCAGTCGCTTCCTCAAGATTTGGCGAAAGTAAAATGGGTGATTGGTGATGGTCGTTACCAGCTAAACTTAGACAGTAAAGCCAAAGTCGATGCAGCCAGCGCCAGTTTGATTGAGAAAGCCCAGTTACAACGTCAATCATTGGCACAACTCATGGCAATCAAAAAGCTGCCTCATATCGAAATCGATACAACAGGTGACCACATTACTCAATTCCAAAAACTCGTTGGAGGTCGATAAATGACAGACTTACACACGCCTCCAAGCACGTATATTCTGCGTGAGCTGCATGATGTCGCGGTGCCAGAAAGCGTAAGCTGGGTGCCACAAACCATTGGTTGGAAGATCCTTGCAATTGTGGGGGCGATTGTACTCATGTATGTCGGCTACCGATTGGCACACCATTGGTGGGATAACCGTTACCGTAAAGAAGCTATTGAAGCGATTTCTCGTTTAACACCAGATGACGCCAGCATGCCGAAAGCGTTGTTCTCGATTCTGAAAATCGTCTTGATTCATCTTGATAGCTCTCATGCTCGCTTGTTTGATACTGCGTTCCTACGCAAGTTAGATGAGCTTAACCCCAAGCATAAAATGTTTGATGACGAAGTCTCGAAGCGATGGCTGCAAAGTATCGTTGACCCAAGTATTGAACTGGAAAAAACAGAGCGTTTACAACTTCTTGAACGCGCAACTGAGTGGGTGAAAGAGCACGATGAGAACGCTCACAACATTGAAAAGCGCACGCTTGCCTACAAAGCGCGTGCATTAAAAGGAGGTCGCCATGGGTGATCTTCTTGCTTCATGGCTCGGCATGAGCAGTTTTGAATTTGAGCATCCGCTTTGGTTCATCATCTTGCCGCTGCCTTTAGTGGTGTATTTCCTCGTCCCAGCTTACCGCACCAAACAAATGGCCATCAAAGTGCCGTTCTTTAGTCAGCTTGTGGACGCCATTGGTGAAACCCCATCAGAAGGCGCAAGCCAACTTACTCCGAGCTGGTGGCAGCGCGCAACACTCATCATTTCTTGGCTTTTGGTCGTGACCGCAATGGCAAAGCCGACAGTGCTTGGCGAGCCACAGGTGCGTGAAAGCTTGGGTCGTGATGTTATGGTCGTCGTCGATTTGTCTGGCTCAATGGCAGAACAAGACTTCACGTCCAAAACCGGTGAAAAGATCTCTCGTCTCGATGCAGCCAAAGAAGTTTTGAGTGACTTTGCCAAAACGCGCAAAGGCGACCGCTTAGGTTTGATCTTGTTCGGCGATGCGGCATTTGTGCAAACGCCATTCACGCCCGATCAAAAAGTGTGGTTAGAGCTGCTTAACCAAACGGATGTGGCGATGGCAGGGCAAAGCACTCACTTAGGTGATGCAATTGGTTTGGCGATTAAGGTGTTTGAGCAAAGTGAAAAGTCGCGTACCGACGTAGAAGATAGCAAAGAGAAAGTCGCCATTGTTCTAACGGATGGTAATGATACCGGAAGCTTCGTTGAACCGATTGATGCGGCGAAAGTCGCGAAAGCCAAAGATGTACGCATCCACGTGATTGCAATGGGTGATCCACAAACCGTGGGTGAAACTGCACTAGATATGAATACGATCAAACGTATTGCGAAAGAGTCCGGTGGTGAGGCGTTTGAAGCGCTCAACCGTGACGAACTTGCTAAAGCCTATGATGAGATTGGTAAGTTAGAGCCACAGCTTTATGAAAGTACCACTTACCGTCCTAAGCAAAGTTTGCATCATTACTTAATGGCTTTGGTGGTTGCGATGTATTTAACCGCGTTCTCGTTGGCGACATTTAAGCGTCGTCGACTATCAGTGAACAGTGCCGGTTCTGCACAAACAGACAACGTAGAAGGAGAGCACCATGTTTGATTCTCCTTTCTCTAGCATGGGGCTAGAACAGTTTGTCACACAGTTCCATTTCATTCGTCCAATGTGGCTATTGGCGTTCATCCCGATGTTTCTTTTGCTTTGGTTAAGATGGAGAGAAGAATCCAAACCAAGCTGGAAAGACATTCTTCCTGAGCATTTACGTAAAGCATTAACGATTGGCGACTATGGTTGGCGAAAACAACTGCCGCTCAAGCTACTTATGGTGATAGTAGCGATTGCCATCATCATCTGTGCCGGACCTTCTTGGGAGCGCCAAGCTTCACCGTTTGGCGAAGACAAAGCCTCCATGCTGGTGGTGTTGGACAACAACGATTCGATGTTGCAAAAAGACCTTCCGCCAAGCCGTTTGGAACGCTCAAAGCAAAAGATCCGTGACCTATTGGCAGCACGAAAAGGTGGCAGCACTGGGTTGGTTGTCTATGCGGGTTCTGCTCATGTCGCGATGCCTGTAACGCAGGACAGTAAAGTATTCGAACCGTTTCTCGCGGCGATAACACCAGAAATCATGCCAGTTGAAGGTAAACTTGCTGAAACGGCGTTGCCTTTGATTGACCAACAATTACAAGGTCAACCGGGTTCTACGGTTCTGTTGGTTACGGATGGCGTCAATCCGGCAACCATTACCGCTTACAAAAACTACTTTGCAGACAAGCCTTATCAATTGCTTATCTTGGCTGCGGGTAACTCGGACATTGTTTCTAACAATCCGGTCGATTTGGACTCGTTAAATAATCTTGCCAGCGCGACAGGCGGACGCCTTGTGGAAGTGACGGTCGACAACAGCGACATAGAGAAGCTTAATCGCTTTGTTGAGCGAAACATGCAACTCAATGGCGAATCATCAATGCCTTGGAAAGACATGGGCTATCAACTGTTGTTCCCAATTGCTCTCATTATGATGCTTTGGTTCCGTAAAGGCTGGCTAGTGCAATGGTGTGTGGTGGCTATGGTATCAACGTCTTTGTTTATGACGCCAAAAGCAATGGCGGAAACCGTCTCGCTCAAAGCGGATAAGCCTGAAGTGGTGCAAGAGGTAACCGTCTGGGATAAAGCGTCTCAATGGTGGTGGGATTTATGGCTCACCCCAAATCAACAAGGGCAACGTTTGTTCAACAAAAACGAATACCTTGAGGCAGCAAAGCACTTTACGGATCCGTTGCGTAAAGGGACAGCTTATTACTACGCAGGCGAATACAAACTGGCTCATACCGCTTTCTTGGAGATGCAAAACGATCCATCAGATGCAGTAAAAGACTATGGCTTGTACAACGCTGCGAGTGCGTTGGCACGTCAACGTGAGTACTTGGCCGCGCGTAATTTGTTGCAAACACTGGCAGACAAAGACACCTTGAGTGAGCAATTGCGACCAGACGTCGAGCACAACCTAAAAGTCATTGGTGGCATTGTCGAAGAGATTAACCGCACCAGTGAAAGCCAAGCGGGGACAACAGATGGACCCGAAGAGTCGTTTGAGCTGGGTGACAACCCGCAAACGGCAGATGGGGCTGACGAAAAAACCGCTGCTGAATTAATGCTGAAAGAGAAACTCAATGCGAACGAAATCCTTGGCAGCCAAGAACTGGCGGATAAGTGGTTAAAACGCGTAGAGGCTGATCCTAAGTACTTTTTGCGCGCTAAATTCCAAATTCAACTGCGTGAGCCCGTGAAAACGGAACCGCAGCCACAACCGCAATCACAACAAGAAGAGGAGTAAGCACAATGATGAATGCATTCAAACTTAGTGCTGACTCCATGGTTGGGCGTTTGAGCGCCATCTTGATGATGTTTACTTTGCTTTTTACTGGTTTGGCGAACGCACAAGACATTCAAGACTTGCAGCGCAGCAATGACTTAGAGCTATTAGCTTGGGTTGGCAAGCAGGGAGCAGGGGCCGATACGAAGGAAGCACCTAAGTTCAGTGTGAATGAGCAGGTGATCTTGTACATCGAAGTCGCAACGCCTCGTTGGTTCACTGGTGGTACACGCATTGGCAGCGTAGAAATCCCTAACGTGATTGCAAAGCAGCGTAACCAATTAGCAACCAACTATACCGAGCGTAAAGGGGGACAAACGTGGTCTCGTCAGCGTTGGGAAATAACTTTGTATCCGCAAGCCTCAGGGCAGTTTGTGATTCCACCTGTCGCCGTGGGTGTGCAAGTCTCTGCGCCTGATGGTTCAAAAGTGGCTGGTACGCTTTATACGCAGCCAATTAAGTTCGAAGCGTCTATGCCTTCTGGGATGCTAAGTGATGACTCTGCATGGTTTACCGCGACTAAGGTGAGTGTGGATCAGAAATGGACAATGTCTAATGATGAGCTGAAAGTCGGTGATGCAATCACTCGCACCATAACGATCAATGCACAAGACAGTTTGTCAGTATTGCTTCCAGACTTGTTATCCAATGATTCTACTGCCAGTTATCAAGCGTATCCTCAACCAAACCGCTTAGACGACAAGCAAACACGTGGCGATTACCAGTCGAGTCGAATAGAAGAAAGCGTGTATGTGATCCAACAGGGCGGTGAGTTCACATTGCCTGAACATAAGTTCCAATGGTGGAATAGCAAGAGTAAAGCGCTGGAAACGGTGGTGATTGAGGGTAAGACCTTCAAAGCCAAGCATACATTTAAATCCTTTGTTAGAGCTTATTCTGGCTGGTTGATTGGCAGCGCAGTGACGCTATTTGTTCTCGTTATCGCCGCCTTGAGCATTCACCGTTATTATCGTTCTCGTCCTACGCCGCCATGGTTAGTGTTCAGACGAATGGTGAAAGCGAATCGATGGGGCGCTGCTCGAGCAAGCTTGTATAAGCAGCTGAGAAGCAACACAGGCGGTCTTGAAATGAGTAAAGCCAGTGACTCTGACGTTTGGCAGAAGCGTTCACAGCGCCTACAAGAGGGGCAGGAGGACGCAAGCTTGATGAATGCGCTTTGGAAAGGGATACAAGCGCTGAAGCCAAAACGCCTTAAGTGGGCGATACCAAAGGCCTTGCCGCAACTCGATAAGCAGGCAAGTAATAAGAAGTAAAAACGAAAAAGGACGCTGATTCAGCGTCCTTTTTTTGTTCTTTTCAATCGCAATAAGTAAATGGGATGTCTATTTTAACGTGCTACAACTGACGTAAAGAAATAATATATTTCAAATATATTTAATTCTTATCTTTTAAACTTCTATTTAAAAGATATTTCATTGCGATATTAAACAGGTTTATTAATCGATTATATATTTACAACTGCTATATTTGAAAATATATAACCTAAAATCACTTTAATTCCTTTCTTATGGAGTGTCACTTCCATGTGACAAGCTTTTCGTCTTAACCCTGATAAAGACGGCTTAATCAATGTATATTTCATTTTTGGTTTGTTCAAATAAAATAACACTTCAAAAATGGAATGATAACTTGCAAGTTTTTCGATTTAGATTATTAAAATTATCGGTGTATATTTCTGGGGAAACGGAAATACGGAGTGATTCCGTTTTGATTTTTAAATATGTGAATAATAATTATCAGATTAAATTTAATTCTGTGTATTAAATTTATCTTAATATAATTCGTCGTCACTAGGCAGCTTTATTTTGTGAAGTTTAATTATCAGAAGTTTAATTCGAAATTATTTTAAAGGGTGATTTATGGAAGCTAATATTCACGACGATCCAATATTGGTGGCAGGCAAGAGGATTCTGATTGCTCAAGCAACTTTGGGTCTGGTATTCATCGCGTATGAGTACATGCGAAGCGGCTCTCTCAGTGCTGAGTCAGCGATTACTGGGGTGCTTATCGCGATTCTTCCATCTCTGTTCGGCATGGTATTCGCGTCCATTAAATCTAGGGTGAAACCAGAAGAGAGTTTGCGTGACCTCATGCATCTGAGTCGAAATATCAAAGTCATTTACACCATTGTGATGTTTGTTTTGACGTTTCGATTTATGGCTCTTCGCAACATCGTGGTCCTGATAGGCTTTTGTGTGACGATGTTTGGTCACTTCTTAACGCCGCTGTTCAGAGATCGCTTCGAAAGGAAGGCATAAATGGAGACTGTCCAGTCCGCTCATGAATATATTGAGCACCACCTGACCTTTCTCACCGCCGGCGACGGTTGGTTTGGAATTAACCTTGATTCCATGATCATGGTCTGGCTGACTGGGCTCGTTTTCATCCTTTCATTCCGTTATGCGGTGACGAAAGGAACGAAAGGAGTACCAGGACGATTCCAGTGTTTGATCGAGATAATATTTGAGTTCGTCGATGATATCGTAAAAGAAATATTTCAAGCCAAGGACAAGTTAATTGGTCCTTTAGCACTGACAATATTTGTTTGGGTGTTATTAATGAATGCCGTGGATTTGTTGCCGATTGATTTAATTCCTGCACTTACTCGTGCTGTAGGCGTTGAACACTTCCGTGACTTACCATCTGCCGACGTCAATATTACGATGTCGATGGCATTAGGCGTATTTATTTTGGTGTTGGGTTATACGTTCAAAAACAAAGGCGTGAAAGGTTTTATTAAAGAGTTAACTACTCAACCATTCTCACATCCGCTGTTATATCCAGTGAACTTAGTTCTTGAATTGGTAACGTTAATTTCTAAACCAATATCTTTAGGTCTTCGATTGTTTGGCAATATGTATGCAGGTGAAATGATCTTCATTCTAATTGCATTAATGCCGTGGTGGATGCAATGGGCACTAAGTGTTCCTTGGGCACTGTTCCACATTCTTATTGTTGTTCTTCAAGCATTTATTTTTATGGTACTGACCGTGGTTTATCTCGGCATGGCTGTTGAAGAGCATTAATTTCAAAAATCTTGTTTCTTAATTAAAAAATTCAATTCTAGGAGTTGTTATGGATATCGTTAGCGCAGTTCTTTACGTGGCGGGTGCACTACTGATCGGTCTTGGTGCAGCGGGTGCCGCAGCAGGTATCGGTAACCTTGCAGGTAAATACCTTGAAGGTGTGGCTCGTCAACCTGATTTGACCCCAATGCTTCGTACTCAGTTCTTCATCATGATGGGTCTTGTGGACGCGGTGCCAATGATCGGTGTAGGTATCGGTTTGTACATCATCTTCGCTGTAGCGTAATTCGAATTAATAATTTTCATAACGTTATAGAAGAGAGGGTGCTATGAACTTAAATGCCTCAATGTTTGGTCAGGCGATCTCCTTCGTGATTTTCGTTTGGCTGTGCATGAAATATGTCTGGCCACCACTTGTAAAACTGCTTGATGAGCGTCGTGCTGAAATTGCCCAAGGTCTTGAGCAAACAGAAAAAGCAGCACAAGAGTTAGAACTGGCAAAAGCGAATGGTGAAGCGCTACTGACAGAAGCTCGCTCAAAAGCTCAAGCCATCATCAACCAAGGTAAGCAACGTCAAGAACAGATGGTTGCGGAAGCGGTTGATCTGGCAAATCAAGAGAAAGCGCGCATTGTCGCAGAAGGCAAAGCAGAAGTGGAAAGCGAACGCAGCAAAGTTCGCCAAGAGCTGAAAGATGAAATGGCGGATCTGGTGATTGAAAGTGCCAGCAAGCTGATTAATCGCAATCTGGATAGCTCGGCTAACCGCGACTTGGTGAACCGCTTCATCAACGAAATGTAGGAGGGTACATGTCCGAATTGACAGTGGTAGCTCAACCCTACGCAAAAGCGGCGTTTGATTACGCACGCGACGCAGAGTGCTTGGACGATTGGCAACAAATGTTTGCGATTACCCAAGTGGTCTTGGAACAGCCTAACACGCTTCTGGTCTTGAATGACCTTGATGAAGACGGTTCTGAACAACCATTGTTGGATCTGATTCTTCATGCTGGTGGTGAATGGTTGAATCAAAACTTCGAGAATTTTCTTCGCATTATGGAAGAGAACAAGCGTCTAAAAGCGCTCAGTGAAGTAAACGTTCAGTTCCAAGAGATGAAAGCGGATTACGAACGAACCATGACAGTAACAGTGCGTGTTTCAGAACCTCTGGATGAGGAACAGATGGCAAGGCTTAAACAAGCGTTAACCGAAAAATACGGGAAAGCCATCACACTAGAAACACAGCTGGATCCATCCCTTGTAGGTGGTGTGGTGATTACAGCAGGGCAGACCGTGTATGACGGCAGTGTCCTCACCAACCTAAGCCGATTGGCGACCAACCTACATGTGTAACGGGGTATAGAAATGCAATTAAATTCAAATGAAATCAGTGAATTAATCAGAGAGCGAATTGTTAACTTCAACCTCGAAAGTGAAGCGAGAAATGAAGGTACTATCGTCTCTGTGAGTGACGGCATCATCACAATTCACGGTCTTGCAGACGTTATGCAAGGCGAGATGCTAGAACTGCCAGATAACCGCTTTGCGTTGGCACTGAACTTAGAGCGTCATTCGGTCGGCGCCGTTGTGATGGGCCCATATGCGGACTTGTCAGAAGGGATGAAAGTAAAAGGCACAGGTCGTATTCTTGAAGTGCCAGTCGGTAACGGTTTGCTAGGTCGTGTAGTGAACACGCTAGGTCAACCAATCGATGGTAAAGGCGCAGTGTCATTCGACCGTATGGACCCAGTTGAGGTGATTGCCCCTGGTGTTATCGACCGTAAGTCTGTCGACCAACCAATCCAAACCGGTTACAAAGCGGTAGACTCCATGGTGCCAATCGGTCGTGGTCAACGTGAGTTGATCATCGGTGACCGTCAAACAGGTAAAACCGCGATGGCGATTGATGCCATCATCAACCAAAAAGAACTGGGCGTTAAATGTATTTACGTCGCAATTGGTCAAAAAGCATCGACCATTGCCAACGTGGTTCGTAAGCTAGAAGAGCACGGCGCACTAGAAAACACCATTGTGGTGGTTGCGTCAGCATCAGAAGCCGCAGCGCTGCAATACCTAGCGCCATACGCAGGTTGTACCATGGGCGAATACTTCCGTGACCGTGGTGAAGATGCGCTGATTGTTTATGATGACCTATCAAAACAGGCGGTAGCTTACCGTCAAATCTCACTACTGCTAAAACGCCCACCAGGTCGTGAAGCTTTCCCGGGTGACGTTTTCTACCTCCACTCACGCCTACTAGAACGCGCAGCACGTGTTAACGAAGAATACGTAGAGCGATTCACTAACGGTGAAGTCAAAGGCAAAACAGGTTCTCTAACCGCACTGCCAATCATCGAAACCCAAGCGGGTGACGTATCGGCGTTCGTACCAACCAACGTAATCTCGATTACCGATGGTCAAATCTTCCTACAAACTCAGCTATTCAACTCAGGCTTACGTCCGGCGGTTGACCCAGGTATTTCGGTATCTCGTGTAGGTGGTGCAGCGCAAACCAAAGTGATCAAGAAACTGTCGGGTGGTATTCGTACCGCGTTGGCGCAATACCGTGAATTGGCCGCATTTGCTCAGTTCTCTTCTGACCTAGATGAAGCGACACGTCGTCAGCTTGACCACGGTGAGAAAGTAACGGAACTCATGAAGCAGAAACAGTACGCACCAATGACGGTTGCTGAGCAAGCACTGGCGATCTTTGCAGCAGAGAAGGGTTACCTCACGGATGTCGCGTTAAACCAAATCTCTCGTTTTGAAGAAGAGTTGATGGCATTTGGTCGTACAAACGCGCAGCCGCTACTGGACAAGATCAACCAATCCGGTGATTACAACGACGAGATCGAGAGTGAGCTACACAGCTTGCTGAAAGAGTTCACTGCGCTGCAATCGTAGGACCACTAACAGGAGTCCGTTATGGCAAATACCAAAGAGATTCGCACCAAAATTGCTAGCGTGAGTAGCACGCAAAAGATTACGAGTGCGATGCAAATGGTCGCCGCCAGCAAGATGCGCAAAGTGCAGGAGAACATGCAGGCGTCCCGTCCTTACGCAGAGAACATGCGTAAGGTTATCGGTCACGTCTCGTCCGGTACGCTGGAGTACAGCCATCCTTTCCTTCAAGAACGTGAAGTGAAGCGAGTGGCTTACATCATCATCTCATCCGATCGAGGTTTGTGTGGTGGCCTGAACAGTAACTTGTTCAAAAAAGTATTGGCAGAAATGCAGGACTGGCAAGAGAAGGGCGTTGAAGTAGATACGACGCTCATTGGTTCGAAAGCAATCAGCTTTTTCCAGTCCCTCGGGAAAGTAATGGCACAGACTTCTGGCCTTGGTGATGCACCAAAACTGGAAGATATGTTGGGCGCGGTCAATGCCATGATGGAGCATTACTCCGAAGGCAAAATCGACCGCTTGTTCCTTGTTTACAACCAGTTTGTAAACACCATGGTGCAAAAACCAACGGTATTGCAAATGCTGCCGTTCCCGAAAGAAGACATTTCACGTGATAAAGAGGCTCGTTGGGATTACCTCTACGAGCAGTCTCCTCAAGACATTCTCAACCACCTGATTCAACGCTATGTGGAATCACTGGTTTATCAGGGTGTGGTTGAGAGTATCGCTTGTGAACAAGCCGCGCGGATGATGGCAATGTCTGCCGCGACTGATAACGCAGCGCAACTGATTGAAGACCTACAGCTGGTTTACAACAAAGCGCGTCAAGCGGCGATTACTCAAGAGTTGAGTGAAATTGTATCCGGCGCACAAGCGGTTTAGAGAGAGAATTTGAGGTTTAAATTATGAGTATTGGCAAAATCGTCAAAGTCATCGGTGCGGTGGTCGACGTCGAGTTCGAACAAGGCAAGGGCCCGAAAGTTTACGATGCACTGAAAATCAACGATGGCAGCGATGGCTCACTGATGCTGGAAGTTCAGCAACAGTTGGGCGGTGGTGTGGTTCGCTGTATCGCAATGGGTTCTTCAGATGGCCTTAAACGTGGCCTAGAAGTGGAATCTACGGGCAACCCAATCACGGTACCTGTGGGTGAAGAAACCCTAGGTCGTATCATGAACGTGTTGGGTCATCCAATCGATGAATGTGGTCCAATCGGTGAGCAAGTGTCTTACGAGATCCACCGTGATGCACCAAGCTACGAAGAGCAATCTAACAGCACTGCGCTACTAGAAACAGGCGTTAAAGTTATCGACTTGATTTGTCCGTTCGCGAAGGGCGGTAAGATCGGCCTGTTCGGTGGTGCGGGTGTAGGTAAGACGGTAAACATGATGGAGCTTATCAATAACATTGCTAAAGCTCACTCAGGCTTGTCGGTATTTACCGGTGTAGGTGAACGTACTCGTGAGGGTAACGACTTCTACTACGAAATGAAGGAAGCGGGCGTTCTCGACAAAGTAGCCATGGTTTACGGTCAGATGAACGAGCCACCGGGTAACCGTCTACGTGTTGCGCTAACAGGCTTGACCATCGCAGAACGTTTCCGTGATGAAGGTCGTGACGTACTGTTGTTCGTGGATAACATTTACCGTTACACATTGGCAGGTACTGAGGTATCGGCGTTGCTTGGTCGTATGCCATCTGCGGTAGGTTACCAACCAACACTGGCAGAAGAGATGGGCGTGCTTCAAGAGCGTATCACGTCGACTAAGAATGGTTCTATCACGTCTATCCAAGCGGTTTACGTACCAGCGGATGACTTGACGGACCCATCGCCAGCAACCACGTTTGCGCACTTGGATGCGACCGTTGTTCTATCTCGTAACATCGCTGCCTTGGGTCTGTACCCAGCGATTGACCCATTGGATTCAACATCACGTCAGCTTGATCCTCAAGTGGTTGGTCAAGAGCACTACGATGTAGCGCGTAAAGTTCAGCAAACGCTGCAACGTTACAAAGAGCTGAAAGACATCATTGCCATCCTAGGTATGGATGAACTGTCTGAAGAAGATAAGCGCTTGGTATCTCGTGCTCGTAAAGTTGAACGTTTCCTAACTCAGCCTTACCACGTAGCTGAAGTGTTTACGGGTCAACCGGGTGTATTCGTTCCGCTAAAAGACACCATTGCAGGCTTTAAAGCGCTGTTAGATGGTCAGTACGATGACATCCCAGAGCAGGCATTTATGTACTGCGGCAACATCGACGAAGTGCTTGAAAAAGCGAAAAAACTGTAAAGCGCGGGAGGCAATATGGCCATAGCGGTTTCACAAAATACGTTTCAGCTGAATGTGGTAAGTGCAGAGGGCACACTTTACTCAGGTCCGGCACACGCTATCGCGGTAGCAGGTGCGGATGGTGAGTTAGGTATTCGTCCTGGTCACTCACCGCTGATCAGTAAAATCAAGCCGGGTGTTGCTCGTATTACCGGTGACTTGTCGAAGCCTGAAGAGATTCTGTATGTCTCTGGTGGTTTGGTCGAAGTCCAGCCCGATGTGGTTACTGTGCTAGCGGATACTGCGCTTCATGGTAAAGACATCGACAAAGCAAGGGCGGAAGAAGCTCGCAGAGCGGCGGAAGAAAACATTCGCGCGCATGTGGACGACATCAGCTTTGCACAGGCACACATGGAGTTGAACAAGGCATTGGCGCAACTTCGTGCAGTAGAACTAACGATGAGAATTCGTTAGTCACTTTTTCGGAATGCGGTCTGAAGAGTGGTAATCAACGGGGCAACTTCGGTTCGCCCCGTTTTATTTTTTGTGAAAATCATAAAGGGATTGATTTGTTTGGAGAGGCCAAACGTAAGAGTTTTGCAAACACTTTTATATAGCGAGGAAAGCATGCTGGCGTTAGAATCCATCACCCAAATTTTGAATAACGAGTATCAGATCCAAATGAGCCAACAATTTATGCTTCGTGCGTTGGAAGTGTCACGCAACGCGCTGCCTGCTTGTCAACCAAACCCACCTGTCGGTTGCGTGCTGGTAAAAGACGGTGAAATCGTGTCAGAAGGGCATACACAAGCGATTGGCGGCAATCATGCAGAAGTTGAAGCTCTCAAGGCTTACAACGGCGATTTAAGTGACGTGACCGCGTACGTAACACTAGAGCCGTGTTCGTTTGTTGGACGTACACCTGCTTGCGCAAAAACCTTAGTGACTTACGGCATCAAAAAAGTGGTGGTTGCCATGTTAGATCCTGACCCACGTAACGCTGGTCGTGGTATCGACATCCTAAAAGAAGGCGGCGTAGAAGTAGAAATTGGTTTGTGTGGAGAAGAGGTGAGTGCCTTTTTAACCCCTTACCTAGGAAAATCCTGAGCGATTTTCAGAATATTCTTCGTCAATGCAAGGTTAAAACTCGCGAAAACATGCATAGACGCTCAAATCCGGTGTTCTGAGTCGTTAACTATCATACTGTTAGCTAAAATAAGACCATGTCCTGTTTTATGTTTGCAAAATGAAGAGCACCGATTTAAACCTTATCCCAATTTTTGTGGCGATTTACGAAGAGCAGAACCTGTCTAAGGCCGCTGCTCGTCTTGATATCAGCCAACCTGCGGTGAGCAAAGCACTGGCTCGTCTGCGTGATATCTACGATGAACCACTTTTCCACCGAAGTACTTCTGGCGTCGAGCCAACCAGCTTTGCGATGGATATCTATCCCGCAATGGTTGCTGCGTTAAAAAACTTCACCTCTACGCTTTCCGCTTCTAGCAGTTTCGATCCTAAAGTTTCTAACCGCATTTTTTCGATCGCCTGTGTATCTGTAGCGAGTTATGAGTTGATGCCACAACTGATGCGTCAAATTCGCGAGCAAGCCCCTAATATCGGGTTAGAAGTGCATCCGCTGTTTACCGAAGATTACGAAAGCGACTTACGTTTACAAAGATACGATTTGATCATTGATTTGCCGCCGCGTGGGCGAACGGTATTAAAAATGGACCCTATCTTTTCTGAGCGATTGATGGTGGTATGCAGCTCTGAGCACCCGCGCATTCAAGATTCTTGTTCAGTTGAGCAATTCTTGGCGGAAGAACACGTTGTTGTATCTCGTTGGCACGCTCGCAATAGTTTGTTAACGGGTGAAGACATTGAAGATTTGGCGAGCCGCAACATTGTGTATCGCGCGGCCGGTGCAATGGAAATGTTGCCAGTGATCAACGGCAGTGAATACATTGGAATGTTGCCACTGTCGACCATCGAACACTTCTCAAAAACCTATGACATCAAAGCCGTGCCGTTGCCGTTCAATGACAGTGTGCATGACCTTTGTGCAATTTGGCACTCTAGCCGCAGTAATGAAAGCGCGCATCAATGGCTAAGAGCTCAGTTAAAACAAGCGGGTAAAACGATTCGATAACGAGGAGCGAGCATGAAGACAATACGTGCCATTCTAAACGGTAAGAAAGCCGGAACCCCTGAACTTCGCAACGAGATCATGCGAATGCGAGAGCAGGGTGTAGATTTGCAAGTTCGTGTGACTTGGGAATCTGCAGACATGGGGCGCTTAGTTAAAGAAGCGGTCCATGAAGGCATTAGACGTATTGTTGTCGCGGGTGGTGATGGAACTGTGAATGAAGCAGTCACAGCGCTCAACCAGATTGACGCGAATGCTCGGCCTGAATTGGCCATTATCCCAATGGGGACGGCGAATGATTTTGCGACTGCAACAAAAATCCCAACTACGATTCGAGAGTCCATCGAGCTCGCGGTTAATGGTGACGCCGTTGCGGTAGATAGCGTTCAAGCCAACGACCGTTATTTTATGAACATTGCAGCAGCAGGTTTTGGTGCAGAGATTACCGCAGAGACGCCCGTAGAGCTGAAGAACTTTTTAGGTGGTGGCGCTTACACATTAACAGGACTAGTAAAAGCGCTAGGCTTTAAACCTTATGATGGCTCGTTGACGATAGAACAGGGCAGTTATCAGGGAGAAATCCTCGTTGGCGCGTTTTGTAATAGTCGCTTAGCTGGCGGCGGACAAGAGCTCGCGCCAAACGCGCTTATTGATGATGGTTTAATGGACATTACTTTGGTGCATCCATTCTTGCCCCATGAGCTACCTCAAGTGATTGATGAAATTCAAAACCCAACCGAGACTGGGCAGTTTGTTAAGCATACTCAGGCGAGTTGGTTGGAGATTGATTTTCCTAAAACGCTACCATTGAACTTAGACGGCGAGCCTTACCGTTCTAATAAGATTCGATTTGATGTCAAACCACGAAGCATTCGCTTGGTGCTTCCGCCACATTGCCCTTGCTTGAGTGTTCACTAGGAAAACGAAAAGCCACCGCTGACGGTGGCTTTTGCTTAATTGGAACAAGGGATAATCGCTAGTGCTTAAAGTTTCTGAATGGTATCGACTTCAATTTGAGTTTTCGTCCATTCCGAATCCACTTCACCACGGATAGCAACTTGATCTTTTGGTGACACGTCTTGCCCCATCCAGTCTTCGTTGTCGATCTCCACTTGGATTTCACCTGTGTTGTCTTTAAATAGGTAAGTCTCATTGCCCAACGCTTGCACAATGTTACCCGTTAACAACACATAGCTGTCATCAGCCGCTTTTTGTGCTTCTTTGACGGTATTGATTGCAGCGGTTTCAGGACCGGTAAAGGCAGCCAATGCTGAGCCTGAAAGTAGGGCGAGCATTGACACAAGAATCAGTTTTTTCATGCTAATGGCTTCCTAATTTAGAAATAGTAAGTAGAACCTACGTTGATTGATGCTGTGTTTGCGTAGCTATCAAGTTGGTACTTCGCGTTTGCACCGATGGTCAATTGAGGGAAGATTTTGTATTCCGCACCTATAGATAGCATTGCACCGAGCTCATTATTTTTTTCAGAACGGTGGAACAAGGTGTTGTTCATTTCGACGTCGTCATTCATAACAAGCTCATGTTCTTCTGATTTGCTTGCTTTGGATTCGTACTGAGTGTAAGTCAAACCTGCTTTAACTCTTGTTGTCCACTTTTCGTTTAACGCATAGCTAAACACAGGCGCTAACGTAATTTGTTTGGCTTTGATTGAAGCGTCCCAATCCATTTCATGATGGTATTTTTGACCCTTGATATCGACAATTCCAAGATTTTTGGAACGACCATCATCAAGATCAAATTGGTTATAACCCAGTTCTACAGCCCAAGAATCATTGATAGAGTAGCCAATGAAGCCACCAAAAATACCGTCTTCCAATTCAGGGTTCAGATTCACACCGTCAGCTTGAAAAGATGGTTCAAAATCGTGATCTGTGGTGCCGAATCCGTATTCCAAACCCACGTAAGGTGCTGCTGCAACCGAAAATGAGCTTGCTGCGAGAATCGTCAGGACTGTTTTTTTCATTATATATTTACCTCTTCGTTTCGATGGGAGGCATTTTGTGTGAAGAGTCGTGAAGTGTTCGTGAAGAAAAGACTAACGTTTGAAAATTAATAAAAAAACTCCTCACTAAGGAGGAGTTTGTCAGTTGCAAAGGTATGGTTAATACACCGTGCACCACTCATTTTTCATGTCAATGAGGTGCCAGTTATCACGCTGATTGGCTTCATCCATTGCTTTATCTAAATGACCCACACTGGATTTACGGTCGTATTTCCACTCGCGATCTTCATCGGTGTGGTGAACGATCATCGCCATCGAGTTTGGCTGACTGGTTGCCCACTGCATCATCGCGTGGTCACCGTCTGAGTTACCAATTGCGAGAACAGGTTTCTTACCGATGATGTGTTGAATGTTTTCCACTTTACCGGCTTTGTCATCAATCGTTAGGATTTCACCTAATTTAGTCACGGTTGGCTTACCGTCGTTGTAGTCGTACTTGTATTTTAGTGCGCTACCAATGATTTGTTCTTCAGGGATGCCGTACACTTCTGGTGCCCAAACACGCATAAAGTCCACGCCGCCACCAGAGACGATGTAAGTCTTAAAGCCGTGCTCTTGCAGATAGGTCACCATTTCACGCATTGGTTTGTAAGTCAGTTCGGTATACGCCTTACCAAAACGTGGATCTTTTGCAGCTTTTAGCCACTGTGCGACCTTCTCTTGGTATTCTTCAACCGTCATGCCGCTGTGTGTGACTTTAACGATCTCAAGCAGTGCTTTTTCACCGCCCTTAAAGACGCCTTCGATGTCATCGTTCAATACTGATTTGAACGGCTCTTGCGTCTTCCATTCTGGGTGGTCTTTTGCCATGACCTTCACTTCGTCTAGCGCATAGGCTAGCTGGAAGTAGAAAGGCTTCTCTGACCATAACGTGCCGTCGTTATCGAACACGGCAATACGGTCTTGCTCAGGGATGAATGTCGATTTCGTTGTATCCAAAGATTGGTCAACGTAGTTTACGATGGCGGTCTTACTTGCTCCATCTTTCCAAGAAGGCAGCAAGCTTGGGTCGCAATCTAGAGCCATCGCTGAGAACGATAAACCAGATAAGACTGCAAGGGCACAGATGTGTTTCTTCATATTATTATTTACCTAAGTTTGAATGTATTGTTTGTATACATTTGAGGTGAAATGTAAATGAGAACAACGTGGATTTAGCCTCTTTCCCTAACCATTTCCCTAACCAAGAGACGTGTTAATTGGTAAGAATGCGCAAAGGGGCAGTAACGTCGCTTCTCATGCGTAATCGTGCTTAATCAGCATCTTTAGCAAGGCGAAGTCCCATGTCCGACATAATTATAGACTGGCTTGCGAAATCTCGACGGAAATTCTCTGATTCATCAGAATCATAGGCAAAGCTACCGCCTCGCACGGACTTGTGTGCTAGGCCGGCTTTTTCATCTTTAGCGTTGTTTGGATTCTCGGTTGGGCCATAGCGGTAGAAAGTATCGTCATACGCGTCGAACACGAACTCACCAACGTTACCTGTCATGTCATACAGACCAAGTTCATTAGGTTGTTTTTGACCTACGGGGTGAGCTTGGTTTTTGGAGTTGTCGGCATACCACGCCACATCAGCAATGTTGTTTGAGCCTGCGTAAGTGAAACCTTGGCTCTTGTTACCACCTTTTGCAGCAAACTCCCATTCCGCTTCTGTCGGTAAGCGGTAGTTTTCACCGGTCAGTTCGTTCAACCTCTCGATGAAGTAATTCGCCTGCTGCCAGCTCAAGTTGTTAACCGGGATGTCTGCACCTTGGAAGTAACTCATTGAAGAACCCATGACAGATTCAAACAATTCTTGAGTGACCTCAAATTTGGAAATGTAGAAGCCGTCTACCTTTACTTCGCGTGCTGGGGTTTCTGCCTTCTTGGCGGAGTCGCTGTCCGATCCCATGACAAATGAACCGCCTTCAACCAACACCATGTCTTGATCAATGTTGAGCGCGATAGGGTGCGGTGATTGAGTCGCACAACCACTCATTAGTACGCTGAATGATAGAATGGAAAGTGCGGTTAACGATTTGCTTTTAAATGATTTCATCAATAGTTTCTCGCCAAAAAAGTCACGATAAATATTAGCAATAAACGCTATGAAAAAAGGTTATAAACGGTATAACAAGCCTCTTGTATTAATGGGATTTATGATTAGGTCATCAAGGTGAGAATGGCACGCTTATGAGCGTTCTCAGCTGCATTTCATAACGAAAAAGGTGACGTATGCACATTACTCAAGGTCCTCAGTTCAACGGTAAAGCCTCTAAGCGTTTACATGTCATGGCAAAGCCTATTGGGGCGGCTTGTAACATTGATTGCACTTACTGTTATTACCTCAGCAAACAGGACTTACTTGAGTACAAAAAAGGCTGCACGCCTGTGATGGATGAAGAGACGTTAGAAACCTACATTCGTCAGTACATTGAAGGACAGAACACGCCGGAAATCATCTTCTCTTGGCAGGGTGGTGAACCAACGATGTTGGGCTTGGATTACTTTAAAAAGATTGTAGAGTTTCAATCTAAGTACAAGCCTGAAGGCGTGGTCATTTCAAACGACTTACAAACCAATGGCACGTTGCTCAACGACGATTGGTGTGCATTTCTAAAAGCAAATAACTTCTTGGTTGGTTTTAGTATCGACGGGCCAGAAATGATGCACAACGCTTACCGAACCAACCGCGCAGGCCGTGGCACGTTTAACCAAGTGATGAAGGCTGTTGAACTGCTGCACAAACATGAAGTGAAGTTTGCAACGCTGACTTGTGTAAACAATCTAACCAGCCGCAATCCTCTTGAGGTGTACCGGTTCCTACGTGATGAAGTGCGTTCTCCGCAAATGCAGTTTATTCCCATCGTAGAACAGAAAACGTTCCGTACTACTGCACCTCAAACATGGGAGCCGCAAGAGCAGCTGAAACAAGGCGACAAGCGTCTTATTCCTGGTCACAAAGACTCTGTGGTTGAGCCATGGTGTGTGGCAGACGAGGCGTGGGGTAACTTCCTTATCGCGATTTTTGATGAGTGGATTCAGCACGACATTGGCAAGGTGTTTGTTCAGTACTTTGAAGCGAGTGTAGAGACTTGGATGGGGCGTAAAAACCCACTTTGTACACTGGGCGAGATTTGCGGCAAAGGCTTGGCAATGGAACCAAACGGTGATGTTTTCGCTTGTGACCATTACGTTTACCCAGAATACAAGATTGGCAACATCCACCACGAAAAATTAGACACCTTGGCGTATGGTCCTGAGCAGCAAAAGTTCGGTTTTGCCAAGACTCGCTCGCTAACCAAGCAATGCCAACAGTGTGATTACCAATTTGCTTGCTACGGCGAGTGTCCGAAAAACCGTTTCATTCGCACTAAAGACGGTGAACCTGGGTTGAACTACCTGTGTGCAGGTTGGAAAAAGTTCTTCTCTCATGCTGATAAGGCAATGGCATACATTCTTCGTGCAACGGGTAACCCTGTGGCACATGGCAAATACAGTGATGCAGTGTTACGCCAACAAGCGGCGAAGCGTCCTGTATTCGAAACCAAATTTTAAGGGGATTGATATGACATTCTCAAAAACGTTATTAGCTGTCGCTTTAGGTATCACCGCAAGCCAATCTGTTGCCGCGCAGGATGAAACCTTGCTGGCACCTGACCAAGTTTCTTCTGCGAGCGTGACAAGTGCTGAGGAAACCCATTCAGCACAGATGTCGCCACAGCAAGTGGTTGCGAAGTGGTCTTATCAAGCACAAGACGTGAAACAACCAGTAGAAAAGCGCATTGAAGCGTTGCATGAGTTGGCAAAATATCCAAGTCAAAACGCGCTGGTGGCAGTTGCACGCAGTCTTCAAGACCGAGACCCAGCGATTCGTGAGGCCGCGATTGTCGGAGCAGAACCTTACACGATTGAACATCGCTGGCGCATGATTGAGCCACTGTTGAGTGACCCTGAGGCCATGGTTCGCATTACTGCTGCGACCAACTTAGTGCGTGACTTTTCTAACGTGAGCAGCGAGCAACAGCAAACGCTTGAAGCCCCGGTTGCTGAACTGATCAGCTACTTAGAGCACAAGAAAGATGACGGCTCCAAACTGTTATTAGCGGATGTCTATCGTTGGCACCATGAATGGGATAAAGCAGATAAAATCTATCAAGCTTTAGTGACCAATCAGCCTGAAAATCCACAAATCTGGCTAAGCTTGGCCGACAACTACCGAGCGCAGCAACGCGATGCCGATGCGGTCAAGACGCTGGATTCTGCGATCAAACTTCATCCTGATAATGCGTCTTTGCATTACTCGAAAGCGCTGACGCTGGTGCGTTTGGATGAGAAGAAGAATGCAGCGACAGAAATCGAAAAAGCGGCCAACATGGCGAAAGATAACAGCTACTACTGGTATCTCAATGGCGTACTGCAAGAAGACTACAACCTAGACAAATCGGTGAAGTCTTTTGAGCAAGCGTATTTGATCTCTGGTGCGCCGGAACAGCTTTATGCGGTTTGCGACATTTATGTTCGTTACGACAACCCGAAAACAGATGAGTGCTTGGGCGAATTAGAGAAAGTCGCACCAAGCTACGTGATTGATCAATTGAAAGAGAAGAAAGGGCAGAAGAACGCTAAAGTAAACCGTTAAAGCTCTTTTGGCTCTGTCGTTACATAACAGACTGAGAACGGCACATTGAGGCGATTGAACTCCTTGATCCAACGCCATTGGTTATCTTGGAGTTTATCGCCCGGACCTTTCACTTCAATCCACTCAAACTTCCCATTTTTAAATGCAATCAAATCCGGCATACCGTTTCGATAGAGTTTTAGGTCGCTTAACTGCACGTTAAACAGTTCGGCCAACAGGTCATTAGGGATGTGTTCAAGTGCGAGGGATATGAGCTCTTCGTTCACGTATGCCCAACTGACGAAGGGATTACTGATCCCAACTTTATCTCTATATGTATCAAACAACGCCTGTGTATTCCCTTGTTGAACTTGCTCAAGCGCATTGCCGATAAGCTGCTTTCTTTTATCGGCAAAATCGGCGTGATACAAATCCAATGGTCGATGTTGATATGCGTTAATGAATGCGCCTTCTATTGGCGCAAAAATCGCATCCCACAAAGTTAATCCTAATAAGCTGTTGAGTAGGGTATTCTCGGAATAGAAGACGGTCCAACCTAAACTTTCGAAATGCGCTTTGGTTGCCAACTCCACACGTTGCTTGGATAGATCCAATTCGATGTGGTATTCGCTGCATTTGGGCTTGGTGGCTCTCGGGACTTTCAAGCCTTGTTTACGTTTAACGCGTTGTTCGAGCTTCTGTGCCACCTCAAACTCAGAGACATCAATAGGGTGGGTGAGCATCTCCGTGACAATGTCACTAAATAAATCGTTTTGTTCTAGCTTGTCGTATATGCGAGCACGACGCTCTCGGCTTGGCGCGAGTGTGGTCGTCTCAAACAACGAAATTGCAATCTCAAGCTCGTTTATGCGCTCGTAATCACGGGCAGTGTCGTTAATCATGTGCTCGCGTTTACGATCGACGTAGCGATGTTCAACTTGTTCTGGCATCGCTTCGATAAGAATATCGAGGTTCGCTTTTTGTTTTCTGTCGCATTGCCAATAAAGGTTGGAGAGTTGGCTTAGTTCAATAAGACGATCGATTTGCTTTCTGCTCTCAAAGAATCGACGCGCTTTACTTAACTGGTATTGTTCGAATTGGTGTAAGCCTAAGTCATCAAGCACGAACTGGCTAAGGTCTTGATGGGTATTCGCAAAAAACAGCGTCAGCAAAACATCAATCATGTGTGCGGAGTTAAGCTTAATCACTGTGAAACCCAGAGCATCAAATAGCTCGAAACGCTCTTCACTCAGGCATGCTATTAACGCCTCTTTCTTGAGGGATTTAGGATGTTCAGGATAGAGCGTGACGATCTCTGGCTTGGTCAGTAGATTCGCCGCTAATTCCTTTATCGTTAGGTCAGGGGAGAGCGAGACAAAATCAAAACTTGCCAATTCATCCAAAGCCGACTGGATATTCTCAATTTCTTGATAGTTGAGTTTGTCGCTACGAAACCAGCACCCTTTACGGCTGTAAAGACGTACGAGAAGGCACTGTGCAGGCTTGTTTAAGCTACCAAATGCGGATAGCCATTGATGTTCATCTTGGCCAAGTAAGTCGCTGTACCACTCGGTAGCGTGCTGTGTGAGCTTGAAGAAGTTATCGAGATAGTAATCTGGCGCGAGTTCGACGGTGTTTTCCATAACCAACTAACAATAAAAAAGGCTTAACCCATAGGTTAAGCCTTTTTCGAATCAATTTCTGCAGATCTATTAGATAAATAGAACTGGACTGTCGATTAAGCGTTTTTCAGTTGTGCTACTTTCGCTTCAGTCAGTGGCTTAGTGATGAACGCTAGTACGATACACACTGCCATCATTACTGCTGAGATAGTGTAAGCAAGACCGTAGCCGTCACCGTTAGTCATAGAGAAACCAACAACAGCTGCACCGATTGCACCACCGATACCCCATGCTGTGTAAAGCACGCCGTAGTTAGTACCGTAGTTCTTCAGACCGTAGAATTCAGCCGTTAGAGTAGGGAATACTGCTAGAAGCGTACCGTAACCTACTGCTGCGATTGCTGTACCGATGATTAGCGTGAACTCAGTTTTGAACGTTGCGAACAGAACCATGTTGATGCCCTGTAGAACGAACGCTAGAAGAAGAGTACGTACGCCACCGATCTTGTCTGCAAGCATACCTGCTGCTACACGACCGCCTGAGTTAAATACCGCAAGGATAGACGCTAGGTAAACCGCGTTTGGTAGGTTCGCTTGAACGCTTGCGATAGTTGTGATGTTACCGATGATCATAAGACCAACAGAAGCTGCGAACGCGTACATGATCCATAGAGAGTAGAACTGTGGCGTTTTAAGCATTGCTTTCCAAGTTAGGTCGTCAGACTTCTTCACAACCTTAGGTGCTTGACCTTCTTTTACTTTAGGCTCCGCTGGCGTGTAATCCGCTGGTGGGTTGTTGATTGTTGCTGCTAGAGGAACAGCGATAGCAAGGATACCAACACCAAGAACTAGGAAGCTCGTTTGGATGCCCATGCTGTCGATCAGTGCAGAAGTCACAGGAGCTAGGTAGATAGCTGCTAGACCGAAACCTGCTGCGATGATGCCGTTAACCATACCTTTCTTAGATGCGTGGAACCACTTCATTGCTGAAGGAGAAAGACACGCGTAACCAAAACCGATACCTGCACCAGTGATTACACCGAAAGTGATGTTCAGCATTAGTGGTGAGTTAACAAAACCAGACGCGATCATGCCTAGACCTGTTAGAACAGTACCTAGGATTAGGATCAAACGTGGACCCATACGGTCTTGAAGAATACCTGCAACAAGAAGACAGATAGAGAAAGTAATAGTTGCAGTCGCGTAAGGTGCAGATGCTTCTGCTGCGCTCCAGCCTGACTCAGTCACTAGTGCTTTGTTGAATACACTCCAAGCATACAGGATGCCAAGACAAAGGTTGATACAGAATCCTGCTAACAGGATGCGCATAGCTTTATCAATCTTGCTCATTTTTGTTCTCAGTAATACCTCTTGGCAGATAGCAAAGAGGGGTCGGTTTAAAGATAGGGTTTACTCAAAATAAGTTTGCGTTTTTCAACACATAACGTAATGAGCGCGGATTATAACCAATAAATGTGTGATTGGAATCTCTTTTTACCCCTGTGGCTAAAAATAATTTGAAACATTAAAAATGATTGTAATGAGAGCGTTTTATATATGAAGAAAATGTTGATCTAACGTAAAGAAGCTTTGGTTTGGTAGTGAGAACCTAAGTGAAACAAGGTTGATAGCTAGAACATGGGTGTTTGGCTCACAGTTTAAGCAAAAAGTTTCAAAATGTTTAAGTGTTAATGTTCTGTAACAAAAGTGGCCAAAATAGAGACTGCTTTTTGTAAGTGCAGGATCTAAAGGGTTTATAAATTCTAGAATGTTAACCGCTTGTAATAACTAGATTCAAAAGGGAGGATTGAACACAAAGTGAGCAAAAAATGTGCTTGTAATTGCTAAATAGATAAGCAAAATAGGGCGCAAAATGAGTTTTCATTAATGAAAGGATGCTTTTCTCTACTTGTAGTGAGGTGACTTATGAAATTGTTCCTATTACTTATGGCTTCTGTTTCTGCAGGTGTCGCATCAGCAGATCACATCCATTCATTCATGCTAGGTCTTTCTATTGCATCGCTTGCAGTAGGTAGCTGCTACTTCTTCGCATTCCGTAGTTCGCGTTTCCCACAGCTTGCTTTGTTCTTACTGATCTGTGGCATGTTGTCTAAATTGACGATTACTGTGGTCGGTGTGATGTGGGGTATGTCAGCTGAGCTGATTACGTCTCCAATCGTATTTGCTTTGTCTTACTTGTTCTTCTCACTAGCAGTAACCTACCTATGGTTCAGCTACCGTCAAAGCATCACCAAGATTCCTGAGCGCTTCAAAGCGGCTTAATCAAAGTAATCAATTGATGAACACAAAAACGCCAGCGATTATCGCTGGCGTTTTGCTTTCTGTGTTTAAAGCGTCACAGTCAGCGGAGGCTCTGGTACTTCCAAAAAGCATGCTATCACTCGATACAATTCACCTTCTGCAACGGTGATCTTTCCATCCGATTCAATGGCCAAGCGGCATGCTTTAACGAACTGACGTCGTTGAACGGGTTTCAGTTGCAACAACAGCTCTAGTGCAGCGCGGCTCAAGCGCCAATTCTTGTTTGCAGGCTCTAACGTTACTTCCGCGAAACCTAAAGATGTTAGGGCTGAATTAAATGCAAGTTGCGCCGCTTGTGGTTCTGAGTGACTGACCCAAGCGAGCTCCCTCAGTAACCAATGTACACTTTCTTCCAGTTGCTTAAGGGTTTTGTTCTGGCGAGTAAACCCAAAAGGTGCGATGAGCTGCTTCTCAAGTAAATTAATGACGCACCACTCACCGAGAGAGTAATGATTGTCAGTTTGTGATAATTCACGCAGCACTTCACACAACCGGTTCTTTTGGCCTTCACTGAGTGCTTTTAGGGCAGGGACCGCTAATTCCAAAAGAGGAAGACGCAAATGCGTTGGCAGCTCGTAATCTAACCAAGGTAATAGCTTTGCGTGCGACACCATTGGAATATGACCTTTGATCATCTCACGCTGCACTTTGCTTCCATCAAAAATTAGCAGCAACGCAATAAAACGAGCGCTATAAGGTTCACGTGCTATGTCGACCAAGTCTTGTGGCAATTGGCTAATGAGCTGTTTCCCTGTCTCACTTAACTCTGAGGAAGTTGGCGCGACACTCTGTGGCTCAACGTCCTGTGTACCTAAGTCTTGGGTACTAAAGTCGGCATCCGACGCAAATCCACTGACTTGTTCATTACCGAAAGTTGCTCCTTGGCTACGACTTTTACTCAGAAAGCTGCCATCCCAATTAGGCTCAATCCGGCGAATCCGTTCTTCAAGTGGTGGGTGAGTAGCAAATAGGCCAGTAAAGCCAGATAAGTTGCTCTGACCAAACATCATATGGCTCATTTGGTTGCTTGCTTTGGCGTTAAGATAAGACCCAGCGTTGCAGCCACCTATCTTTTTTAAAGCGCCAGCGATGCCTTGATCGTTACGGGTAAACTGAACCGCACTCGCATCGGCTAAGAACTCCCTTTGTCTTGAGATTGCCGCTTTGATCATTGAACCAAACAAAGTGCCAACCCAGCCTAGAATCAAGCAGACAATCGCTATCAACATAATGACGGCAAAGCCTTTATCTGAATCGGAAGAGCTTCTTGAGACGCGACTGGTGTGGTGTGTGTTGTCTAATACCAGATGACCGAAATGGGCAATGCAAGTGATGCCGAAGAGTACCCCGATTAAACGTGTGTTCAGGCGCATGTCTCCGTTTAAGATGTGGCTGAACTCATGAGCAATCACGCCTTGTAACTCATCACGTGTGAAGGTGTCTAGTGCGCCTTGTGTGACACCGATTACAGCATCATCAATACTCATACCTGCAGCAAACGCGTTGATGCCTCGTTCTTCTTGCATCACATAAACAGGAGGAACGGGAATCCCTGACGCGATCGCCATTTCTTCTACCACGTTAAGAAGTCGCCTGTGTTTGGCGTCTATCGTGTTGGAGGAAATCAGCTTACCACCAATGCTTTCTGCAACGCCTCGGCCACCGTTCGAAGATAAGTCAGATAGGCGAATCATCGAACTTATTGCTACGATCAACACGACACCCGCAAAGCACAGTAAGACATAGCTAATGGCCGTGTTTTGATCAAATGGCTCACCCGTCACCCCATAGTAAATACCAATCGATAGGACGCTGACCAAACCCGTAATGACAAATACCGCTAAGGAAAACAGAAACACCAAAAGCCCGGTGCGTTGTCGCGCGGTATCTTGATGGTCAAAGAAGTTCATTAGAACTCAACCTTAGGTGCTTCTTGGATGGCTTCAGTGTCTGCAAATTCCAACAACTTGCCGTCTTGGAAACCAAACATATTGGCAAACAAGACTGGTGGGAAAGTTTGCTTGTAGGTGTTGTAGCTGGTGACTGCATCATTAAAGGCTTGGCGAGCAAAAGCGACTTTATTCTCTGTGCTAGTCAGCTCTTCTTGCAGTTGACTCATGGTTTCGTTGGCTTTCAGTTCTGGGTACGCTTCTACAACCACATTTAACTTGCCTAACGCATTTTGTAGCATGCCTTCTGCTTGTGCTAATTGACTGATGGCTGCGTCGCTGTCTGGTGCATCACTGGCTGCTTTTAAACCAGAGATTGCTTGGTTTCGAGCTTGAATTACTCGTTCAAACGTTTCTTTCTCATGCTCCATGTAGCCTTTTGCGGTGCTAACAAGGTTTGGGATTAAGTCGTAACGTCGTTTCAGCTGTACTTCAATCTGAGCAAAGCTGTTCTTAAAGCGATTACGTAGCGTCACTAGCTTGTTGTAAATGCTGACCGCAAACACCGCGATAAGCAAAATGATGACGATAAAAACAATAAGTGAAGTCATAGTAAGTTCCATTTTGTGAATGTATGAGATTTTTATATAAGCTGTTGAGATAGTAAGCAAATCAGACTGCTGAGAATGTGGAGCACTTTGAAAATATGGAACGCATTGCTTAATTAAACGCACTACCTAATAAAACGAAGGACTAGTGAATGAAGAAGAGAAGGGCGTAAGAGAAGAGTCGTAAAATAAAAAAGGCTCGACATAGAAGCCGAGCCTTTGTTGATTGACGCAATGTAACCGCAGTTTATGCCGTCATTGGTACAAGCACCATAGTACCGATGATCACAGTAATCAGACCTGCTAGAACTGGCACTGATGTACGTTTTACTACTTCGAATGGACTGATGTTTGCCATACCAGAAGTCGCAACGATTACACCAGATACTGGCGAGATAGTACGGCCTAGGTTAGAAGCTTGTAGCATTGGGATGATTAGGAATGCGGGGTTAAGACCCATCTTCGCAGCCAGTGAAGGAGCAAGCTCTACGAACGCGTAGAATGGAGCGTTACCAGAACCCGTCGCAATCGCAGCAGCAACAGTTAGACCGGTTAGAATAAGCATTAGCGCGATACCGCCCGCACCCGCATTGTCTGCAAGGTGTAGTAGGTTATCGATAGCACCAATTGACATAAGACCTTGCGCGAATACACCCGCCGCAACCAACAGCATTACTACGCCTTTAAACGCATCTGCCATGCCCGCGTAACAAGAATCAAGATCCTCAAGCGACTTCTTACCGTCAAATTTGTTCACCACATAGTGAATCACAGCGCCCAAGAAGATAGAACCTACCACAATAGTGTAGATGTCTAGAGTCAGACCAGGAATCGTGCGACCGTTGAATAGGAATACGCCGATGATTGGTAGGAAAGGAAGAACCGCATAGAACGCTGGCGCATCTGCTTTGATCTCAGATACGTCAATCTTTTCCATTGGCGTGTTGTCTTTCTTATCTAGGTATTTGTTCCAGAAGAAAGCCGCAGCAGCCATTACGATGATCGCACAAATAGACACAGGTAATACGGTTTGAACCGCGAACACGTCAAGCGCGAGGCCTGATTTTTCTGCCGCGATAACCACGTCACCAGAAGTTGGTGAAAGGATGATTGCCGCCGGTGAAGCACACACTGCTACCGCAGCAGGGCGAGAGATACCCATTGCTGTCATCATAGGGAATAGGGTAGCCATTAATAGCACGCCTAGACCTGTTGCTGAACTCACTGCAAGAGACATCAAACATGCCACGATGTAAGCCGCTACCAAAAGGACGTATGGAGACTTGATAACAGAAAGCGGTTTAGAGAACTGTTTTACTACTACATTGTTTGCGCCGATGTGGGTCATGTAAGACGCGAAGCCACAAAGTAGCATGATTTGCATACCAAGGCCGCCGCCACGGTATTGAAGCATGTATTTTACGTACTCTAGTGCGTCCGTCACCATATTACCCGTTGAGGTTACTTTTGATGGCAGAACGTCATGGCCAAGCAGACCAGTCATAAGAAGCAAACTAATACCTGCGGTTAATAACACGCCAGCGGCTTTGTAGCCTTTGACAATGAAATAACCCACAGCAATGGTCACTACCAAGCCAATTAAGAGCTCTAACATAGGGTTGTCTCCAGATATTATGAAAAAAAAGAAAGAAACTGTTTCAGTTTATGTCAGGGAATTTACAGAATTCTTTCCTGTGGCACGAGACTAAATTAGAGCTAGCATGATCTAAAACAAATAATAGATTAATAAATAATTGCGTTGGATTATATTGTTTAAATTACGTTTTTCAGGTGTTATGTACTGGTTTTGTTGTTTTTAAAGAAACGAAAATATGAACAATTTATCGAATAAAAATCGTACGAAATGATTAAAAAGTGGGAAAAGCGATAGTTCGAGCTAGATCACGTTAAAGGGGCTTGATTGAACAAAAAAGCTCCGAATGAACGGAGCTTTTTGTTTTGACGTCGTTATATTGAAGCGCGAGTTACACGTTATGCGTAGCGTCGCACTAAGAGGTTCCAACTGCGTTGTTGACGTTCAAATTCTTCCTTAATTTGCTCGTATTTCAGCTTTGATACGGAACGTTCGTACTTTTTCACTACGGTTGCTGTTTTCTCACCAAGCACTTCTTTTCGCGCTTCATAATATTCTTGCATGTGGTGTACGAGTGCATCGAATTCCTGCTGAAGTTGGTCACGAATCGATTGGCTATTCGGTTTCGTTTCTAACTTTTCTTTTGCCTTTTTCAGCAACTGAGTTGCGCGCGCTTTTTCGATACGGACAGTCGATGTCGTACGAAGTTTGGTGGTTAGTCCCAGCCAAGAGCATGATTTGATCAACCATTTAGTCGGGTCGTAATGCCACCAGTACACACCATTTCGGTAATCGTTCTCAAAGATGTGGTGGAAGTTATGGTAACCCTCACCAAACGTGAAGAAGGCTAAGATGCCATTATCACGAGCGGTGTTTTTGTCGGTGAAAGTCTGTTTACCCCAAACATGCGCCAACGAATTGATGAAGAAAGTGGTGTGATGGCTCAAGAACAGGCGAGCGGCACCAACGATCAGGAACATTCCCCAGATATCACCATAGATAAGACCTAGTGCAAGAGGGAAGCCAATATTAGTCGCAATGGCCAAAGGAACGTAATACTTGTGCTGCCATGCAACGATCTTGTCTCGCTTCAAATCACGACAGTTTGTGTACTCGTTCTCTTTTGACTTGTTGTAATCGCGAAGCATCCAACCAATATGCGAATACCAAAAACCGCGTTTCGCTGAATACGGGTCTTTGTCATTGTCATCCACATGTTTGTGGTGAACACGATGATCAGAAGACCAATGCATTGCACTGTTTTGAAGAGAGAAAGCACCACCGATGGCAAAGATGAATCGTAAAACTGGGTGGGCTTCATAGGTTTTGTGGCTCCACAAACGGTGATAACCCGCGGTAATGGAGAGATTGGTAAAACTAAAGGCGATGATACCCCAGATCAGATGTTCCCAACCTAATCCGTAGTGGTATGCATACCAAGGTAATACAACAAAAGTCAGAATAAAACTGGCAGAAAATATCAATAGATTCAACCAGATAATGGGCGGTTTATTATGCGTCACGATGTGTCCCTAACTTTGAGCTAACAACTGTTCGCTAGAATATCAGCGTACACGTGTAAGTCAAACTAAAGTTAGGCGACTTTGTTTCGAGTTGTGACAGTTCTATCGCTAAGGCCAAACTCGCAATAATCTGGTGTAGTCAGTGGGATTTTTTGCTTTTAAACGAATAATGAGTAGTATTAATCAATGAGCTGTGGCTATAGATTTGTAAAATCTGCCAAAAATATGTAGTTAAAGAGGTGGAAAATGCCAAAGCTCGTTAGAGAAGCAATAAAAGAACATAGGAATACGTAATGGAATTACGATTAGCGGAATATAAGGATTATGAACGCATCGCGCAGTTGCACGTGGACAGTTGGAAGCGTCACTACCGTGGTATGCTAAGTGATGGTTACCTTGATAGCGAAGCCATCGACGACAAATTGTTGATTTGGCAAACTCGCTTAACCAACCCACCATTTAACCAGCATGTTGTGTTAGCCGAAGAGGGCGGGCTTCTTCTTGGTTTTGTTTGTGTGTTTGGGAATCATGATTTTGAACGCGGCAGTTTTATTGAAGCGCTTCATGTGGATGACAGTTATCGCGGTCGCGGGATCGGGAAGCAACTCCTATTAGCGGTTGCAGAATGGCAACAACAATATTTTAAAGATAGTGGTTTGTACCTTGAAGTGATTTCTCAAAATGAACCAGCAATCCAGTTCTACCAGCATATTGGTGGACAAGAATGCCAAGAACGCAACTGGAAAGCGCCTGGTGGAGGTGAGGTCCTTGAGAAAGTGTTCCGTTGGTCAAATGCACAATCACTGGTTAATGGCATAGAAGAAAACGTGGTTTACTCGTAACGGTTGTAACAAGAAGCCTAATTCAGAAAAGAGCAGCGACGTGCTGCTCTTTTTAGTTCTTGCCACTCTAAAAGCGTAATCCCATTGCTTTTAATTCATGTTCACATTGTTCTGCATGTTTAAATTGAATTGCCGCTAATCCTACCGCTCGTGCCCCTTCAACGTTATAAGGCATATCATCAAGAAACACGGTTTCTTGCGCGAGGAGTTGGTGGGTTTCTAACAAGCTTTGATAAATCTCTGGCTGAGGCTTTAACAATCCTAGTTCTGCAGATACCGTCGCGCCTTCAAATAGTGGCCAAAAGTCGTAAGTGGCTTTTAGAAATTCAACGATCTCTACCACGTTGTCGGTCAGTGCAAACACGTTATATCCTGCGGCTTTGATGCGTTTAAGAAGCTCGACACTGCCATACATCAGTAATTGAGTGTGTTTCACGTAGTAAAAGAAACGTTCGACTTCGCTATCTGAAAGTGCTTTTTCCGATTGATATCGCTGTTTAGCTTGTGCTTCAGTAATAAGCCCTTTGTTCAAATCTAACCAGATAGTGCTCATAAACAAGTCTTTGGCTAACGCCTCGGCGTCGACATCATTGCCAAATGTCAGCCTTACAATTTCTAATGGCGACCATCTCACTAACACATTACCTACATCGAATACGACATTTTTGATTGCTATTGATTGCATAGGTGTCCTTGTTTGATAAGTTGAATAGGAGAGAGTGGGTTGCTTCGCTGTGTGTATGTTGCACGGCATTCATGTACAAGGCTTTGCGTTACATCCCATTTTCTGTTGAATTAACAATCAAATTTGCCTAACTATTAGTTTTGTGAATATAACGCACTGAATTTAAAGTAGAGCGTCGCGAAATATTTGATTAATGTCTCACTGCTTATGTGCGTTAACTAATATATAATTGGAAAGCAAATATAAACAAAACAATGCAAAACACAAAATCAGTAAACGCTAGGCTCAGTAGATAAAGTAAATATGGACGCGATTCGCAAAGTATATCAGTACGCAGAACCCAATCTTACCCTTGTAGGATGGATGGGTTTTGTCGGCTTTCCAATTTACTACGTGGTCTGGGCATTTATGTTCCCACAACCATACGAAAACCTGCCACTTCGTGTCCTTTGCTCAATTTTATTCTTCGGTATCATTTATCGTAACCGTGTGCCATTTGAATGGCGTCGGTTTTTACCCGCTTATTATCAGGTCGCCATAACGCTCTGCTTACCCTGTTTCTTCTTTTACATGTTGCTGATGAACAACTGGTCGAATGTATGGGTGATGTCGTTTATGTCGGCGATATTTCTTCATATTCTGCTCGTCCATATCACTTGGGTCATGTTTGCTCAGACCTTTGCCGGTATTGGGCTTGCGACATTCTTCGCTTGGATAGCGCAAGGGTTCCACCTCGAACTCACAATGGATTGGACACACGTTCCAATCTTCTTGTTTATCTACCTGTTCGGTAACTTGTTCTACTTCAGAAATCAGGTTGAGCACGAAGCAAAAGTATCATTGGCGAAATCTTTTGGTGCCGGCATTGCACATGAGATGCGAAACCCTCTGAGCGGTTTGCTGACTTCTATTGATGTTATTCAATCGGTTCTGCCAAATCCAAAAGAGGGTAAGAAGGCGCAATACACGTTAAGCGATGAAGACGTGACACTGTTACGAGAAGTTAGCAGTGACGCGATGAAGATCATCCACTCAGGGAATGAAACCATTGATTTGCTGCTTACTTCAATTGATGAGAACCGTGTATCTCGCTCTACATTCAAAAAACATTCAGCACAAACCGTTGTCGAGAGTGCAATTGAAAGCTTCAGTTACAAACGTTCCACCGACCGTTTTGCGATCTCTTTAGACGTAAGAAGCGAGTTTGATTTCTTGGGCAGCGATACATTGCTTAAGTACGTGATGTACAACTTATTCAAGAATGCGTTCCATCATCGTAGTTCCGAAGATTTCCATATTCACGTCACCATGTATAGCGATGAGTTCACTAACCAAATTGTTGTTACGGATAATGGTTCGGGCATTTCTCCGGATGTACTTCAGAGTATTTTCCAAGATTTTTATACCACGGGTAAATCCGGAAACTACGGTCTTGGTTTGCCTTTCTGTAAGAAAGTGATGCGCTCGTTTGGTGGCGATATCCGTTGTCAGTCGGAAGTCGGCGAGTGGTCACAATTTACCATGACCTTCCCAACCATTGGCTCAAACGCAGTCAAAGAGATTAAGAGTGAATTAACGAAGCTAAAAACGATTTTGTTTGTGAGTGAGCAAAACATTTTAGTCTCGAAAGTCACTGATATTGCGCGCTTTATGGGATTCGAACTCACGGTACTTGATGTGCCGGCGATGATGAAGAAGAAAGAGTACGAATTCGAGTTTGATTTAATACTGATCGACATGGAAAGCTTAGACGTGCGAGGGAGTCACCTCGATAAAGTTGAATCTTTGCTCTCTTTTACTGAAGCACGAATCGTGTATCTCTTTGAGCACCATCCAATTCAACGCGCAAGAAACGTGTCTTTCGAGCCGATTTGGGTAGAAACCCAAGCATGGCTGCTAAACACCAGAGCAACCATCGACCGTCTGCTCTATGATGCAAATTACGTAGTGCCAGTGATGCCGGTAAAACCTCTGGATTCGACAAACAAGCGCACTATTATGGTGGTGGACGACAACGAGTCTTTACGCAAGTTTACGGCGATGTTGCTGGAGAAGCAGGGCTTCGACGTGATTCAGAAAGAAGATGGCCAGCAAGCAATCAACGCGTTAGATGCGAACGATGTCGATTTGATTTTAATGGACATTGAAATGCCTGTGATGGACGGTGTAGAAGCGTCTCGTCGAATCCGAGGTTCAAACAAGGCGTATTCAACGGTGCCTATCATTGCGCATACTGGCGACAGTTCACCGATTACACTAGATAAGATTGGTTCATCGGGGATGTCGGATTTCATCGTGAAACCCGCCGACAAGAACAGACTGTTCGACAAGATTGCTAATTGGATTTAACCCAGCGTTCTTAACCTAGTCGTCTTAACTCCTCGTATTGTTAGCCCAGCGTCACCAAGGGGAAGCAAAAGGTCATAATAGAGCTCAGCATAACGCTGAGCTCTTTGTTTTTCGGCAGTCACAAGCTTCCATTCAAACGTGCCGTTTATGATCTGTTAAACAAACTCTAGTTCTGGGTGGTTATACGCTTCCTGACAAGCGGTCAGCACATGGTCGATGTCGCGAGACGTCATGTCGGCGTTGATTGAGAAGCGAATAATGTTTTTATTCTTTCCCGTTGCCGGGCGACAAAATACAGCGCCAAAGACATTACGTTCCTCCAAGAAGTCACGTACACGCTCGGTATTACGCTCGCTACCGCACTCTAACGCGATAATTTGTGATTCGCTGCGGATATTAAAACCAATCTGCTTAAGGCCCGTTCTGAGCTCTTTAGCGCGATTGAACAGCATGGTTCGTTTATCATCGGCGTCTTTAATCACTTCGAGCGTTTTCTCTAGTCGAATGACTTCTTGTGGCAGAACCGTTGAACTAAAAATGGCCGGGAACGCAACAAATGGCAACGTTCGTGCCAGTTTTTCTGGGCCGAGAATCGCTCCTGCTCGATAAGCAAAGGTTTTTGCCAGACTGACAGTAATGAAATCTACTTGATCAGTGAGATCCAGTGCTTTAACTAAGCCAGAGCCGTTAGGCCCGTGTGTTCCTAACGAGTGGGATTCATCCACCACTAAAGCACAATCAAACTCACGCGCCATTTCGTAGATGTCGTGGAGTGGGGCGATCGTGCCTATCGTGCTGTAGACCGAATCTACCACGATAACGCCTGAGCCATGACGCTGGATCTGCTTACGCAAGTGGCTCATGTTGTTGTGCATGAACGGATGCGCTTGTGCTCCCGCGGCCCGAATACCTTCCCACAATGACATATGCGCAAAGAAGTCGATATAAACCGGCGTTTCAGGCGGACAAATGGTCTGCAACAGTCCTATATTTGCAGCCCATCCCGACTGGGAAAGCAAGCAACTCCCCATGCCAACGTAATCCGCAAGTTGCGTTTCAAATGCAGGCTTCGAATCATCATCTTGCAAGAAGATCGCTGACATAACGACGTTATCATCATGCTCTGATATCGCATCTCGGTGAGCTTTTTGAATCTGTTGGTTATGAGATAGCGATAAGTAATCGTTACTCTGCATGACCACAGCTTCGGGTTGCGGTCGTTTCCCTAATACCAAGTGCTTTTGGTTCTCGTTCTGTTCAATCAGATCTTGAATATAAAAGTCCAGGCGTTCCTCAACAAAGGAAGGAAGTCGTTTCGTTTTCAGTTTATCACTCATAATAAGTTCTCTTCGTAATACAGAAAAACGCCAGCGCTGACAGTTATATAGTTTGACTAATATGAGTGAGGTGTCATTAGCCAAGTTGCATAAGTTTGCGTGCGCCTGCAAACTCGGCATTTAAGGGTTGGGTGAGCTTTGTAACTCCTTACCATTCGGGGGTCTAACTAAGATCGCGCTTAAAAAATAACCGTTAAAACACATAATTAATATTTATGAATTTGTTCGACTTTTCCTACAAAATTTAACTGGAGGGCAAATTGTTAGGGGATGAGGGTAACGCTACGTTTAGTGGTTTTCATTCCATAAATAATGAGAAAAGCGTCGCTCTTTTGCACTGCAATGAAAAAATTTAAGCATAAAAAAAGGCACGTGTATCACGTGCCTTAGGAAGGAAGTTAAGAGGGGGATTATCGCTTGTTACGAAGGTAACGCTTACGACGTTCTTCTTTGCGTTTTGCTTTTTCTTCTTCTTTACGAGCGGTTTCAATCTCTACTTCAATCAATTCTTGAGTGATCATCTCAGGCAGTTCAAGAGTGATTTGTCCCAATGTGCCCTGGCGAAGTTCATGAAGAAGGATCTCGGATACTTTGTGAAGGTCTACTCGTCCGCCAGCACGTAATGCACCGCGGCGACGACCGATCTCTTCCATCATCTCGATATCCGATTGTGGCAGTTCGTCGATTTGGTAGCGCTCTTTTAGCTTTTCAGGGTAGTGAGCCGCTAAGTATTCCACCGTGTAGAACGCGACTTCATCGTATTCCATTGCGGTGTCCTTTACCGCGCCGGTTGCAGCAAGACGGAAGCCACTGTGTGGGTTTTCTACTTTTGGCCACAGGATCCCCGGAGTGTCAGAAAGAACGATACCATTTTGAAGGTTAATACGTTGCTGACGACGTGTAACCGCTGGTTGGTTACCCGTCACTGCGATAGTTCGGCCGGCCAACGCATTGATAATGGTGGATTTACCAACGTTTGGAATACCCATGATCATGGTACGAATGTTCTTGCCAATTTCTTCACGATGCGGGGCAAGTTTACGTACCAACTCCATAATTTTTAGGACTTCAGTCTGTTGCGAGGTGGTAATAGCGATCGCTTTTACGTTGTGCTCTTTCTCGAAGTGGTCAATCCAAACTTGAGTTAACTCTGGGTCCGCAAGATCACGTTTGTTAAGCACTTTTACTACTGGCTTATCGCCCTTGAGCTCCGCGATCATAGGGTTTTCACTACTAAAAGGGATACGAGCATCAAGCACTTCAATAATGACATCTATTTGAGGGATCGCTTCTGCAATCTCTTTTTGTGCTTTATGCATGTGGCCCGGGAACCACTGGATAGAGTTGTTAACCATTTGAAAAATCGCCTTATTGTTTCATGGTTATGCTGGTGGGCTACTTAGCTTAGTTACATCACTTATGGGGATGTTGAGGGAGTGGGGTAATCATCACCACTCGTTACCACTACAGCGAGTCATGTGAGGATCTTAACACTTTATTGAGAGAGCGGAAATGTTAGAGCAGACTGACAGAGAGATATTTAGGTGCTTAAGCCCTGTTTTAGCGGCAATGCGGTTACTTTCAAGTCGAACGGGGTTTTCTTTCAAGCGTAATCAGCTCATTGTGACGTAGAAAACTACGCCGCAATGAGCTGAATTAGAAGAGACAAGAGGGCGTTAAGAGGCGGAGTCGAGTAGTTCGTTGATCAGTTCTGCGCGCTCAGTTCTTGCAGCTAACATCATTTGCATGTTCACCGGTGGAGCAGGGTTAGTGCGGATGTAACGAGCGTAATCAACAGGCACACCATCCACAATTAATTCTAAGTGCAGGTGAGGGCCTGTTGTTCTTCCAGTATTACCAGTTCGGCCGATGGTTTGTCCTTTCGTTACGTGGTCACCCACACGAACATCGCTACGAGACAGGTGTAAGTAACGAGACATGGAACCGTTGGTGTGGCGGATATTAATGTAATTACCGGCAAAACGATTGTAGCGTGACTTCACGACGACACCATCTGCAATACTCTGTATTGGTGTTCCAATTGGGACGGCGTAATCAGTACCTAAGTGTGGTGCAATTAAACCTGTTACTGGATGTTTTCGCTTCAAATTAAAACCAGAGCTAACTTTGTACTTTTTCGCTAGTGGAAATGAATAATATGGCTTTCGAATTAACTTATTGCCATATTCATCGTAAGCGTTGTTGTCGCCATCGTTAATAACAAAGAAGTCTCTTTTACTACCGGAATAGTAAAAAGAACTGATGTATTTTTCATTATAACTATTGGTTCGGGTTTTTATTGAGAACTTGTCGCCTTTTCTTACTGAACCAATAATGTCGAATTCATTTTCGATTAATTTTATCAAAGATTTTATCTCTCGCTGAGATAATCCTGCATTAATCAAAGAAGTCACGAAAGAGTAATCGATCACGCCTGTGGTGATCTTGGTTCGCTGAAAGTACGTCTCGTAGATGTGTTCGATGTTACTGTGGATTATTTTATTAGAAACAACAGTTTGAGGCTTTTTGGTGGCTACGCTTGGTTGCTCTTCAGGAGTAAGTAGATGATGAGTAAAAGACACGCCGGCAATGATGACGAATGCAATGAGCACAAGAGGTAGAGCAATGTTTTGTGTATGTTGTCTTAATATTAAACTTGTCATTAAATCGAAATTATGCTTAAAGGCGAAAAATTGAGGGGAGTATAATATTTAAAATAAAATCTTACACGCCGTTATAGCCAATTCCTGTGTTTTTACTAATTAAATAACGATAGATGTGAAGTAGCGCTGCTAAAGAGGTTTAAAACTACCTATTTTCTTAGCGTTTATGTTTGATTTTATGGTTATTTTGTCACGTTGAGAAAATCCTAGACAATAATATAATCGCGGCAAAATATACTCTGCCAAATTACTATGTTCACTAAAAATACGCTAAAACCAACGTTAGGTCTCATGGCTGCTTCACTTTTATTGAGTGCATGTGGCGGTGGGGATGGTGGTGACAATACACCGCCAGCTAGGAATACAGGAAGCATCTCAGGTAACGTTTTTGACGCTCCGGTCAATGGCGCCAAGATCGAGGTGTTTGAATACAAGGATGGAAAAGTCGGCAGATTGCTTGCAAGCACGACTTCTGATGCCTTTGGTGATTACAAGCTTGAATTTGAATCCTCTTCGATGCCTTTGTATGTCGTCGCGCAGCAAGGTAGCTACACCGATCCTCTCACTAAAGAAATTGTGTCATCGAGTGCGGGTAAGACTTTGCGCCTAGAAGGGGTAGTGAATTTTAGTGAAGGTAGTGATCAGAAATTAATGCTCACACCACTGACTAATATCGTTTCTGGTTTAGCTAAGTATAAGATTTCCGGTGGGGAATCTGGCTCAGATGCGGTCTCTGAAGCCTTAGATAGTATCAATGGGATGTACGGGTTCAATGTCAATGAAACCACTCCGATTGACATAACGAAAGGTGGTCAAAGTAGCTTTGCCACTCCTGGTCACCAATACGGAGCTTTGCTAACAGCATACTCTTCATTTTCTTATGACCTTATTGAAAAATACGGTCAGTCTGAAGATAACGTCTATACCTCGATGCATTTCGCTGACATTCAATTTCGTGATGTCATCGCTGATGGTCTTCTAGACGGCTTAGAAATCAGTGACTCGACAGGTGCAGTGACGCCGCTTACGTTTGGTCAGCAGAGAATTACCAGCGACGTTTACACTCAAGATCTTTCTCAACACGTATTGATTGTAGTGAACGACCCAGAGCTTAACATCTCAGGTACGGATGCTGATGATTACGTTGCTTTTAGTCAAAAAATTAATGATTTGGGAAGCCATGGTACGACCGATGGTGTTATTCCACCACGCGATGAAACCGAAATCGATACAACACCACCAACCGTAACGCGCACCGATAGTGATGTATTAGCAAGAACAGATAGCGTAGATATCAGACTTAATGACGATATCGGTGTTCAATCTGTTTCTGCTTATGTGCAATACCAATTACATGGTGCTTGGTCAGGCGAATTCAAATGTAACGACCAACAGACTTCTGGCAGTGAGTTTTGTTCGGTAGACGCAAGCGGATTTGAAGTTGGTGTTCGTGAAACAAACATCAAAGTAAGTGTCGATACAAAAGCTATTGATGCCGTTGAGGTTGACTCAGAAACCGGCCTTTCTAATGTGACTGCTGCTCGTTTGGTGTTTTACACGGCAGATGTTTTAGGCAATGAACTTGTTCCTGGTAGCAATTCAGGCCATTACGTAAATTTCGAGTGGGATAATGATGCACCGGTCATCTCTGTTACTTCTGCAAGCGCTATCAACAACGAACTTCAAGAGTACGTATTAAAAGGCATAGTAAAAGAAGCGTCTCAAGACATTAAGTCTGTCAGCGTTTCATTTAAAAGCGGTCTCCCAGAAGATGTGGCTTGTACTCCTGTAACGGCAGAGTCGGGCAGTGCTTGTGAATTTAGTAAGGCTTATTTGACGGACGAATTCTTATCTACGACTACGTTCGATATCAAGGCGACCGATACCAAAGACAACGTCGGTGAATACCAGCATGCAGTAAGCCGTGACGATCAAGCCCCTGCTCAGATCATTACGTACCCTGAAGGGACATCGATGAACTACGTTAATGTGACCGTCGATGGAGAAAGGTCTACGTACGAAGGGGTTTACACGCAAGATACTTATACATCAGACAATGTTCAGTCGAGTAGAGACTACTTGAAGATCGATTATGTCTATGCTGCTTCTGGCTTGAAATCAATTGATGGCGTTGATTTCGCCGATTTTCACGTCAACGTATTGAAAGAGAATAAGATCCCTTACGTGCGAGTTCGAGTTTCTGATGTGAACTCCGATACGGTTTTAGGCTCAAGTGCTGACAAACTTAAACTAGTCGTGAAGTACTACGTAAGCCAAAACAACGACAACAACTACGCATTTCAAAACACAACACAAACCGTGGCCTCGACGGACACTATCACCGCGAGTATCCCTCACGAAACTATTTTAGATAGCGAAGGCAGAGTCGATGAGGTTATTTACTACGTTCCTTTCGTAAAAGAGGTACTTGGTGATGGTTTTAAAAACGTTTCAGAAAACGCCAGTCAGAAACTGGTGATTCAAACCATCGACGAGTCCGACAATGAAAGTGCGACCCAAGAAGTTTACTTCCGAAGCAGTTTTGACCTACCTACGATGACGGTTGTGACCCCTTTCATTGGTGCACGTGTGCAATTAGAAGGTTTGAACCCAAATGGTGAATTCACCTCTCTAGCAAGTTGTACCACTATTCAGCAGCCAGAAAGTGATCAAACTAGCGCGCTTGATGTTGCTTCGTGTGAAGCCACGACGGACGTTGTCAATTATGAATTCATGCGAGTACGTTTAATTGGTGTAGAAGGGACGGACCCTCACTACTATCAATGGAAAGATGATGCAGGCGCAAAAGCGAGCGTTAATCTAAACAATGCCAATATCGGCGCATATTTTGAACTTGACGGTTCGAATACGTATTACGTGACCGAGCTTGCCACTTACCAGACAGGTTTGTTTGATTATCGTTGGAATCAGGTAGAAGCCGGTGACAAAACGTCAGAACGCGCCTCACAAATTTTGACAGAAGTGAAATACGCTTTAGCGGGCGGTAACGAATCGTTCTTTGGATTCGATCCAACCATTACGGCGTACGCTACAAATGAGATGCTTGAGGAGACAATTCCTAGCGATCTCTCTAACGACTACCTGCACCGTTTCCTTGTTGAAGCAATTGATGACTTATCTCAGAACACACCTCGTAATAACTCTTCTGATTTCGCCTCCGCTATTTATGACGATCTTAGCTACGATGGTAAAGCAAACGGGATTGGCGCTGGTGGGAACCAAATCCAACTAGATGGTTATGTATTTAAACCTGATACCTACCGTAAAGATCTTGCTCAGTCCTACTACAACATCATGACTGAAAAATACGGCATCCCAGATAATATTGCTCAGCTTTATGCTGATGATATTTCTACGGCTAATCCTAAACTTGGCGAAGACAATATCTTTGATAGTGGGGGCGGCAGTATTGATATTTATCCGCCGAAACAAACGCTAACAATAGAGACTGGCCGCACAACCATGGTTGGCGACAAGCTATATGTCGCGGGTGAAGTGGTATCTAGAGTAGTGTTAGAAGATCCATCTGGGGTTGTAGAGGAAGGCGACCAAGCCCCGAAATTCCAAAGCATGTGGTATGCAGTGGGAGACCCTAATACTGAAATTCCATTGGAACTTAAACCACAAGAATCTGGCGATAGTAATAAATTTAGAAAAGAGTATTTCTTTACCTTAAATACAGAGTCAGCAGATCTCACCGATATCATCGAGTTTGCGTTGGAGACAACGGCATTCGATACCAAAGGTAATGGATATACTGAGGCCGACCCTCTTGTAGAGCGTTTGTATGTAGATAATGACTATCCGGAGGCGAGTTACATCCCTCCTATAGGTCCAGATAAAAACCCTATAGGGGAAGATGTTTATCTGAGTATTAAAAATAACATCCACGATCTAACTTTTGAGTTGAAAGATGTGGTTGGTGACAAACTCGAGAAACGTAGTTTACTTTTCTATAAGACATCTGGCGAAAGATACCCAGTTTCATATGATCAGTTTTATACCAACCAAAGCGATCGGTTCGTCGTACGCCTATGCAGTCAGGAAGATTGCTCGACTCAAGGAACAACAATTAACCCAGGTGATGGTGACTGGTTAACGGTAGTTAGCGCCGAAGATAACTTGGGGAATGCGGTGTCAGATGCCGACAATGGAGCGTCAAGGTTTCGTATTTATATCGACTCTGAGCCACCGGTTGTTAATGATGCGGAAATTTCAGAGCGATTGGGTGGCAACGATGTTTGGACTCCGGTGATCGATTGGGGTGATCTTAGTCAAGGTAGCAATGTAAAAGTCGAACTAAGGAAAGGCTCAGGTCAGTCCCAAACGTTAGAAGCTTGCGATCCTGAAACAAGCGTTTGTGATCAACCATACCTCATTGGCGAGCAGCCGGATGTTAAAGTTCAATTGGTTGCTGAAGCCTTTAATTATGATTCCAAAAATGAATTTTACGTAACGGCAACGGATAAAGCCTATCCAGCAAACGAGAGTAGGAAGGGGACGTTCAGCTTTCAAGTTGATAATAAGGGACCAGTAGTTCTACTCTCTACCCCTTGGATTGAAGACGCTTTGAATAAAGAAAACACCGTAGTAGGACGTAAGTTCAATGTGCTTTTTGAATCAGTGACAGATGATTCTGGTATTGAAGAAATATCCTTGTTCCAGGTAGATAACCCTACAGTGTTAAAAACGTTTAAGCCTGCCGACCCAAGTCAAAAATTCGAAATGCCTCTTGTAGATGCTGACACTGACAAAATTGACCTGAGGGAAGGAGAAGGAAATCGCATCAGTCTCTATGTTAAAGCAAAAGATGTTCATGGTTTTGAAAGTCAATCGAATACAAATAGCGTAATTTTTGACAACAAAGGCCCAGAATTTAGCTTGATGGGGCACGATGTTAATAGTTACTACAATAGTGATTATGTCTTTGAGCTGAGAGCTACAGATTTAGGCCCGAATGGTAACGTTTCTACTGAGGGGGTAGATCGAGAAAACTTAGAGTACTGGATATTTGAGGATGTTGAACCAGCACCGGGTACTCCGGGAACGAAAATAGTTAATGCCGAAGCTCTTAAAATTCCTTTAGGTGGGCAAAGTGATGGTGAGCATACAATTAGAGTTAAAGGTTCAGATACTCGTGGCAACTCATCGACAAGTGACTTTTTAATTAACGTGAGCAGTAAGAAACCTGACTTAAAATTAGGGATTACCTATGCTAATGGTGATTCAGAAGGCCAAGAAATTAATAATAACGTGGTCTATGACAATGGTGACATTAAACTCACACTCGAAGTAAACGATGTGAGTGGGGTTAATAAAATTATATCTACTTATAAATACTCTGGTGAAAGCAATGCGACAGACTTTCAGTTTTCTAAAGTTGACGGTTCAGAGGACACTTGGGAAGCGACGTTAACCCAGGCTCAACTAAGTATAGATGGAAACTATGAGTTAAGTATTAGTGTTGAAAATAATGTCCAACATAACGGTACTCCACTAGTTAGCAACATTAACCGCACGTTAAGCGTCCAGCGTAATGGTGTCGAGCTTGAAATTGCAGAGCCAGCGCCTACAGATTTTCAGAGCTATGTTTCTGATGGGGTGCTAGACGTTAAATTCACAACTAAAAGTGAAGTTAAAGCAGCCAAAATTCAATGTTGGGTTCGTCAAGAATACAGTAGCGAGGTCGCACCTCCCCCAGAAGAAAAGCCTACCTCTGGCGAGAAGAATATCTCTCCGGGTCAAGATCCTAGCTGCAGCGTTGACTCTGAAGGAGCTTCGTTAAAACCTGCCGTTTTAATTGTACAAACCAAGGGCACGAACGGAGCCGCAGCAGTGCAGAAGTTTGACTTTCAAATGATGGATGCAGAGGCTCCAGAGACAGTCTCACCTAAAGATGATAAATTCGAATTTCAAGGCGGTGAGGTAAGCTATGACTCAGATGACTCAACTAAGTATCTTGCATTCGACCTGATATTCAAAGATGAACTGTCTGGAGTAGATATTAACGACAAACCTCAGTTAAGTAAGACGTCTGGGGATACGACATTTGATGCCAAGAGTTGTGTTTTGAATGGTGAAGGGCAAGCTGTTTGCAGTTACAAAGAAAAATATTACGATATTATTCGAAAGTTGGATGGTAAGTACCCCTACATAATTAAGAACATTAAGGATAATGCAGGCAACTTAGCATCAGATCATGCGTTTGAATTTGTATTACCAACTCAAAAGCCAGATGTTAAAATTACAAGCCCTGAAGGTAATGATGTATTAAATGGTGAATACCTCGATGTAGACTTTAGAGTTAAGCTTGCCGAAAACTCGAAAATAGAAAACGTCAGTGTTACCTTTGGTGGCGAGTCCTATGACTCAAAAAATAATGCTGATAACTTCAGGAATTTCAATGAATGTACTGATGACGATACATTTCTCTGTTCAACATTTCGTAGTGATAAGTTGGATGAGGAGCTTGCAAACCGGTCATTAAATGTAAATGTGACTGTTACAGATGTTTGGGATAACGCCGGAAGTGCAGACGTTGAAAATATTAGATTCGATAATGCAGCTCCTGTCATTGGAGATGTGATCACGGTTACTGAGCAACCAGATGACAAAGTTAGGTTCACTTTTGTCGAGATGAAAGATGACGTCAGTGGTTTAGCTAAGGTTAAGTACACGGTGCGAGCGCTTGACTTTGAAGAAGAAAAAACGAATAAGGAAAACGATAAGGAATACATAACTTATTTCGAGCTATCCAAAGGTGAGCTTTCAGGTCTTAATCAAATTAAGGTTGAAGTAATTGCGAAAGATGCGGTGGATAACCAAAGTAGTGAAGACAAGACTATCGATCTGACTGTGCCGACTATTACTCTCTCATTTAATGACATGACTAGCTTGCTGGGAGGCAAGCTAGCATTCACTAAAGAAAGTCAATCGTTCACGATTACGTCTACAGAGGGGGAGCATGTCAAGGCAACTCATTATTCCATTGATATGGTTCCAACTACCGGAGACCCGCTTAACTTCAACGGCAATATTGTGTCGTCAAGCGCGACTGGTACCATGGATTTTGCAATTGATGACCAAGCTGAATACATATACAAAGTGACAGTCACTGACTCAATGGGACGTGCTATTAAAGACTTTACGATTTTTAATAACACTTATAATGCCGAGGGTATCGCATCAGTTGTTGATTATGAAGCCCCTGAAGTGTCGATTGTCGATACCACGCAGGATGACAAAGCGACAGATGATGGCAAATATCAGTTGGATGTAACTGCTCAGGTAACAGACAAAAACTTAAGTTCAGTAACATCAACAGCTGACAACGGCTCAGGTCTAGCAGTAGGGCCACAGTCAATCACGGAGCCTACCAACGATGGCGACCCTTATGTGTTTCACTACTTATTATCGCCAGGAAATTACACGATAAAAGTAATCGCGACTGATGCTGTCGGCAATCAAAAGGATGGACAGACAACTTACGAAGTGGTGGCAGCGACAGTTCCTGAGCTAACAATATCGACGACTGCAAGCACACCTTTGGCTGGTGGCGCCGAAGTCCCGCTTACATTTACTTTTACTGAAGAAGTCACAGATTTCGATATTTCAGACGTAAAGTTAGATGAGAATAATGGCGGTGAGTTAAAACCTTTATCTTGGAATACCACTGACAACATAACTTGGACAGTCACATACATATCACCAGAAAGAGAAAATAAAGACATAACCATACGGGCCGATGATGGGAGCTATAAGAGCATCAACAATATCCCCGGAAAAGGGGATAGTTTGATTCTGGGGGTAGAAGGTGTGTTACCTACGCTTACTAAAGTAACGTTTGATCCACTGCATCAAGAAATTGGAAAGGCAGTAGACGTTAAGCTTGAGTTTGACAAAGAGTTACAAGAAGCAACGGCAACATTAGGTGCGAACAATGTTACTTCGCTAACGGCTGATCCTGCTGATAAGAAAGTTTGGACCGGAACCGTTAATGTCCCAGACGTACCAGAACTCGGTGTTGGCCTAGTGGTGAGTCAATATAAAGACCTAGTAGGTAATGTGGGTGAGGATAATACGTCATATACATTGCCAATCACGCCAATCTTGGCGATCACGCCAGTAGGCAATGTGGATGGCAGTAATGCGGCCTCATTGCAGATTGCGGGGACGTCAACACGCTTTGAAGGCCAAACGGTGAACGTAGAAATCAAAGCGCAAGGCAGTGAAACGGCTATCGTGAGCAGCAATGCCACGGTGCAAAGCGGCGGGGCTTGGACGAGCAACGCGATGGACATCAGTGGTGAGCCAAATGGCACCTACAACGTGGTGGTGACGGGGACCAACGCCTCCAACGTCGAGGTCACAGAAACGAGCACCTTAACGCTATCGCAGGCATTGCCAACCTTGACCAGTGCGACCTTCAATCCAACGCACCAGTTGGAAGGGCAAAATGTCACGGTCACACTGGAGTTCGATAAAGCGCTGCAAGCAGCGAGTGCAGAGCTGGGTGGTTCCGCCTTCACACTGACCAAGACAGCGGATGCGAAAGTCTGGACTGGTGACGTTGTCGTGCCCGTCACGTCAGAGCTGACCGTAGGTTTGGTGGTGAAAGACTATCAAGATTTGTCTGGTAACACAGGCGCAGATGACAGCAGCCACTCAATGCCAATTACACCAACGATCACTATTGGAGCCATTAGTGATGTGTCTGGTAATACAACAGTAACTGTTAATGGAACAAGTACTCGCTTTAAAGAGGGTGAAGTAATAGAAATCAGAGCTGTTGATGCTGATGATAAACCAACTACTGGTAATGCATCTGTGCTCAGTGATGGAACATGGACCGTTGATCTTGATTTGTCTTCTTTGAAAGAGGGCACAATTACCGTCTATGCAAATGGCACAAATTCGCTATCTGCAAGTGCAACTGAGGTCAACACGACATTTAATTATTCGAGCACTATCGTTAAAGTGCTTTCCGACTCTGACTATCTGTATAGAGATAAGGAAGATAGAGCCTTGAAAAAGGTTGCGTAATACAAAGCGAGCATTTAGCTCGCTTTCTTTTTACTTGGTGTTAAGTGATCTAAGTCAAATGATTAGCTTTTTCTAATGATTGCGACAGATGATTTGTTGGTCTTTATACAAGGTCAAATATCTAGAATGACTATATCTATTTTGTTTTTAGATGGTATTGGTGTGATTGTGGTGGTCAATTCCAGAATGTGGTGGTGAATATGCCACGTTGAGAATATGTCGTAATATTATATAGTTACATCCATCGCTATACCCCAAGTATAGAGTTCTGCATAAGGTAGGGTACTACCTGACAGTTGTGTAATCGTAATGAAGTGACACCAGCCTAGCATCACATCAAAGCGGTTACGCGTTTTTGTGGGTGTGACACGCACTCACCTTTTTTTATTCATACTTCCTCAGTAGCAATTCTATTATTTATTGTTACTGAGGAAGGTCATTGCTTTAGAGCTTTTCTTCGCTCCCTTATTGTCTGTATCGAAACTGTTAACTTCTGCTCAAAAATAAAAAAAATCCTTTTATTTGAATTCTTCTTTTTGATTTAAATGTCTAGTTATTTTGTGTTTTTCTGTAGTTAAAATGACCTGTTTGCTAGCGAATATGTCTTTTGGGTGGCTTTCAGCTTATTTGTTGATTTTTCTATGTGATTGAATGTTATAAATTAAATTAGTAGCATTAGCGCACCAAATCGTACTTGTAAGCCTTATCAGCTTAAATGTCACCGCAACCATATTTACGATGTTGGTTGTGGAGAATTCAAATGCATTTAGTTTGCAAATTTATACCTAGCTCGAAGCTATCCTCCAGCGAGCTACCTTATGTTCTTACACCAGACGAGTGTATAGGGCAACTTTCGCGTTTGCGAAATTCAGATGACATCCTTAGAAACCTCCCTAAAGAGTTTGCGCAAAAGATTTCTCTTTCTTCTAAAAAAACGACCAGCGGATTGCTAGCAGCGATCAGAGGCGAACTTGGGAAAGGCAGTTGGGTCTCATTGTCTTCCTTTGCTCGTAGGTCGCCACTAACAGACTCTCAGTTGCAAAGTTTTCCTAGACTTAAAACACTCGTTGACTCTGTGTCAGCTTCGAATGAAAGCAAAGTTTTTAAAGCGGGTTACAAGCAGGTTACTGATGATGTTGCTTTAGTTCGTAGTTACACGCATGTACCTTCTGAGCCAAGCCCAGAGCAAAAAATCGTTGTCGAGTTTGCAGGGCAGTGGTCTAGCAATGCAGCATGTTTGATGTTGGGAAAAACCGACGCTCAAAAAGAAAAAGTTACTGTAGGCAAGGCCGATACAGAAAATAAACACCGCAGCCTAGCGACATTTAAAGATCTCGAAGCTGAGGGCAAAACGCTCTATATCAAAATCCCTTGTTCCGACCAGCCTCAACCAATCTTGCTTAAACTCGCCGAAGACCTGCAACCCGTTGATAAAGAAACTCAGATGGATGAGTGGGATAACGTGTTGGTGCCTTTGGTTCCTGTTCATAAGAGTGATTCAGGGTATGTATCTATCGATCGCGGTTATATTTATGCCGTTTGGCAATCAGAAGTTTGGCGAGAAATCCAAGTTCAAAACGACGGACGCTTTTCTGATGTCGATCTATCACTCTACCAAAGCACCAAGTCCTCGCCTCAAAGATCGGTCGATATCAGCTTATATGATGAAGACTCCGAAGCATTTCTGTCAGGGGAAGCGTTTCAGTTGTATCAAGACGGTAAAAAAGTCTATGAGGGTATGTTGGACGAATACGCTTGCGCCCGTGTTTTTGGTCTTACTGGAGAAGAAGTTGAGGTAGTGGTCGCTGATTGGCCTAATGAAGGCGAAACATACACAGAATTACTTCAAACCGAGTTGAGTCCATTTAAGGCTGGAAGTAAAACTAAGAGAGAGCCGCTTGGTGTTCCTTTGCCTCATATTTGGCTTCCATACAAAATAAACGGGAGCGTACAAAGTGATGTTGCTCTTTATTATTCTCGGGCTCAACTCAATACTCAGCAACTCAATGAATTAAAGAGCGGGAATAACGAGAAAGCGGTTAAAGTAGACCTCAGTGATTATTCTTCCGCTCATAACTTTGATGCGAGCTCCGAACCTGTGATTTCGCTGCCGAATCTAGGTACTCAAGTGTTAAGCAAATCAGATTACAATGTCGTCAGTCAAAAAGAGCAGGGTGTTGCTGCCGCTGTTGTTAACTCCCCAAGCGAAGGCATTGTAATTACTTATAAGAGTAACCCCCAATGCGATCAACCAGATGATTATTTCCAACTGACGTGTGTTGATGAAACATGGAGCCAAAAGATTTTTTTGCGCGAGGCTGAGTTTGTGGATCAGTATTGTAAAGAAGTCGTGTTTAGTGGTTGGTTACCAGAAGTTAAAAGGGTCAATCTAACCCGTCATTGCCGATCTCATAACTCAGATAAAACGGTCTTAATGTCAGTAATTTATCAAGACATTGAACTCACGGAACTATTATAAAATGAAACGAACAACGTTAAGTATCACGCTTCTTTCGACAGTTATGTTATTAACAGGCTGTGGTGAAGAAAGTAGTCAAACTTCGAATACTGCAACAACACAATCCGTAGAAAAAGAGCCCGCTCAGAAGGCTTGTTATGATGTTGGTGAAACAACGTCATTCGAACGCAAAGACGTAACAGGACCACGCTGCCAATGGCAAAGTGAGCACAACTTTATTGTTTATTCTGAAGACCTTTCCAAGCCTGAATACCCAGGTACACTTCCCGTAAAACCAGGCTATGCCGTTCGCAGAGCAAAAGAGTGGCCCCGTGAAGACTTGTCTGATGCGAGCTCTTATGACAAACCTCGAATTCAGTTTTGGTGGAATAATGTCAGCTCTCGAGACCCTCTCGTAAATGATTACGAAAATGGCTACAAAATTTGGAGCGTGAAAATTGATGGGACAGATTTACGTTTGGTTACGGATGATATGCCAAGTACGGCTTCGCCACAGACCTTTATGATGAGTCGCTCACCCAATAATCGTTATGTTGCCTATGCATACAGTTATGGTGAGCCTCTGATAAAAGCGATCTTTGACCTAAAAACGCAGCAGACCATTCAACTTGGCAGTGCGCGCACGAAGCCTTATTTAGTCTGGGCGGACGACTCTAGCTACATCTATTTCTCAGACGGTTTTAAGCGCTATAAATACACACTCGCGACAGGAATCAAAGAAGAGGTAGACGTACCGTTGTCTGAAAATACGGTCATTGTAGACGGCAAATTAATCAATGCCGCGGGCTTGGGGGTTGGGGTTTATGACGCCAAGACACTCAAACGCTTATACACTATTTTACCTGAAAAAGAGTTTGAAGACTCCGTCGATATTGAAAAGCGTATCTACCGCCAAATTGCGATCAGCCCTAATGGTAAGTATGTATGGGGAATAAACTCGTATCGTAAGGTGCTGATCAACGTGGAGGATAAAACTTGGCTTTCGTTTTCTAGAGAGGGTGATGAAAAGAAAGTTTATGCGGAAGTGGGCAATATCAGTAACAACGGCAATGAAACACAAATAGGGGCAGCAAAAATAACCATAAGACGTTACGGGGCAGATCACCGTTATGAAATGAATGGAAATGGGGCTCAGTCATGGAAGGTGATTCAATCAGGTCAAAACACGATAACTCCAGTGTTATATAATGCTGATGCTAATGACGGGCGTTTTCTGGAGGTAGAAAACGATGAGTAATAACTTTAAGTATTTACCAACAGATGTCTATTTGTTCGGTGTCGATTTTCCTAATATTGGGGATGCACAGACTCCTCAATATAGAGCGATTAATATCGAAAAAGATCTGACCTCATTAGAAGAGCTGAAAAATATCCGCCCTATGTCACGTCTTCCTATTGCCATAAATTTAGGTGAGGAAAGCGCAGCTCTTTGGGCGACAGATGATTTAGGCCGTTTACATGTACTGGGCGATTCTATTCAGAAAAACCAAAAAACCAATGTCAATCAGGTTTTGGCACTGCGCTCGCCAGTACATGAGTTAGCACAGAAGACGTACAAGCTGTCTTTTCCTGAATGGTCAATGCTTACAGAGTTGGCGATTGGTGCGCAGAGCAATGCTCGCCCAATCAAAAAGGCGTGCTCAGACCTTGTCTCTATCTTAGGAAATCTAAAGGGAAATGGGAGCAAGAAAACACTGAACTCGCTAGAAAAAAAAGTGGAATACGCTGTCACAGAAGTAAAGCGCTCACAACTTGCTCCTAAATATAAAGTGGGCACTCAAGCACTAACTGATGAGCAAATTACATATAACAAATGGTACGACTCTGTTCCTGAAGATAAGCCCATTCGAGGTTTTATCGTCCCGACTTTTTCATTTCTCGCTGTAGCGTTTTCAACCGATGATTATGACCTCGCTGTTGTTGATATAAAGCGTTTCGATGAAACAACGAGCACACACAAAAGCTTGCAAGACAAGGACGTTGTAACACAGGCTAAACTTGAAAAAACCAGCGGGTCGCATCGTCCAGTAGCGCTGTTTCCTTTAGCGTCGGAGGTTTTTACTGATGGCATGTACACTATTGAAGTGGCTTTCGACCAAAAGTTTGGAGGAAAAATTCCCGAATTTGTCCAGAATGCCACTAATGTAACCAAAGAGTATGATGAGTTTGGTGATGCTACAAGAGTTAGCTACGAGCTACGAGAATACATCACACTTAGCCAAACGACTCCGTTCGGTAAGATCGCGGTTGTTGCAGGCGACATGATCTCACTTGAAGAGTCTTTGATATACCAATTTCCTACGCAGTTTAAAGCCCTACAAGCCTTCCGAATGGGGGAGCTTGAAAACTTAGAGAATAGTGGAACGACTGCCAGTATGAGTGCTGCACTTTGGGAGATTGGCACAAAAGTTACGCCAAGTTTGGTTAATGCTGGCATTAATATTCATCAAAACCCATCAAGTAAACACGACGTGATTGGAAGTTTAGCAAACACGTTTTGGGGGCAAGTAGACAAGGGTGCATTACCTCCAGCCATGATTTCTGCATTGGAGTTTTCATTTGGGGTATCGGCTACCGCAGCAGCTTACCAAACTCTTCAAGATTTACGCCAAGCCGCATCGGGATCTGAGCGTGCAGCACAAGTGGGCTTAAAAGTGCTCCTCAAAGAGAAGGGGTTTGACAAAAGTAAGTTCTTTACCAAGGTTATTGAACCTGCGAGAAATGGTAATGCCCACGTTGTGGCGGGGAGTGCTGCAAGAACGTGGTTGACAGGTAACGGCAGTATCAAAAGCTTTTTGTCGCCCTTTGCTGGTGCAGGGCTCAATGCAATCAACACCTTCTATGAGATAAAAGAGATCACTGACAAAAGCGAGCAATTACGCTTAGCAGAAGAGAAAGCTAAACTCAGGAAAAGTTATTTTGAGCAGGTATCACGCGATTATCTGAACTGGGTACCAGTCTGGAAAGAAAGTCTGAAGAGCGGGGAATTACTACTTAAGCAAATCATAGATAAGTTAGGCGACAATGTAACGTTTACTGACAGCATTCCTAATGACGTTGCTGAAGACAGTGCAATGTTTGTTAAAGACCATAAAGGTGCCGGTTTACGCTTGGTTTTTCCTTTTGATAACAATCAGGTTCAAGCCCCTCACTTGTCATATTTGGCTGCTGTCGATAAAGAATTATCTAAGATTCCAAATGCCGTTGTTGAAATCGAAGGGCATGCCTGTCAAAACGGTGATTCAGAATATAACCAAAACCTTTCGCAACAGCGAGCGCAGCATGTTGCTGAGTTCTTTTCTTCAGTCACTGACATTCGATTTTTTGGCGAACGTCGACCGATAGTCGAGGTACCAAACAACGAAATCAAACGCGAAAACGCTCAACTTAATATTAACCGACGTGTTGAGGTTCGAATATACCTACAAGAGTTTGCGGCGAGAATTCCACCGAGTCGACTCGGCTTTAAGGCTATGGAGCAAGCGCGTTTAGCTCAGTTAAATGCGAACTTGGGAGAAGAAGCAATTGCAAAAGAGCTCAAGCTAGCTATCTTCGAGATGATCGTTGGTATGGCTTGCTATGTTCCGATAATAGGACAGGCAGCAAGAGGCTTTTTCGTTGTTAAAGAAGGCGGGAAAATGCTGATGAGTGGCGCCCAGTTGCTAGACTCTGCGCTCTTCGATTATTACTTGTCTTCCTACAACGAAGTTAGAAAAAGCATATCTGCGATTGAACAACTTAGCCATGAAACCACAGAGATTATTGATTCATTGGCTGAAATTAATACTCAATTGACCGAGATGTATTTTACGTCTTCAGAGGCGTTAGTCGAGCACCTAGGAAAAGCAACGGGTGCAAAGGAGTTGATTAAGCGCTATCAACGCCGTGCACTTGCTATTAATGGTTTGGTACTTTTGATTCAAAGAGCTTGTGCTGAGGGCGAACAAGAGTTCACAAAGCAGTGGCAAGTATTAGCCATCGATGAATACATTCAGCGATATATCGAAACCGACGGCTGGATATTAAACACAGAGTTAAAAGAAAACTTGTGCAACTTGTGGATCCAAGAACTCATGCGTCGTGAGGGACGCAAGCAATTAGTTGAAAGTTACGGTGAAGAAATAGCTGAACAAATCATTACTCGTAACAAAGCCAACTATATTGCTCCAAAAAGGAAAGACGTTTCTGGGGCGTTTAATGTCGCGTTTCCAGTGCAAGACAAGCTCTATAATCGCGATCAACAACGAGGCTTAGTGGAGTTTGCGACACAGTTTAATGTTGAGTCTAAAAAATTATCAGAAGAGGACCTAGGGTTCGTTAGGTTATTAGTCTCTGAGCCTCATGACAACTCTAAATGGGTCACCTTTGATGAGTGGGAGAAGGTACGATTAAAAGCAAATAAAAAGGTGCGATTATCGCCTTTCCACCGTTTGAAGTGGCAAATGGTGTTAGGCAAACAAAGTCTGAAACAGATGACGTCAAATGTGTTTCAGTGTGAGATGTCTTATCAGCGTACTGATGGTTTACTTAATACCAGTGGGCCTAAGTTTAATTTGATGTTCAAACCGATGAAACACGAGGAGTTTAGTGTAGACCCCAAAGGTGAGTTGGCCGAATTTTTTGAGGCGGAAAAAGCAGACGGCAAAGCCCTGATTGGTTGTGAGTTTGAGCCGTATTTTTACTTTGGTGATGATGTCTTCTCTGGTGTGAAGCCTTTGATCGCCAAGCATGATTTAGTTGATTATAGTGGCTATTTATCTAAAGTTGCTCTCGGTCCGATTTTTGGGCAGGTGATAAAAATTGACTCCCAACAAGACGTGCTCAAAGAATATGTAAACAGCGGTGGCTTCAAAAATATGACCTATGAGTTCACTCTATCTGGAAGCAACTATAAGCTACCAGTACGAGTGGACAAGACAGTCGGACGATTTATTACGTCACCTAGACAGATTCCTGTCGGGGTCGATACAAACCATAACTATACACTCTCTGCTAAATCGGGTTTTATAGCGAACGGAAATAGTGTGTCAGAGAAAGATTTGTTAACGCTAGATTTTGTCTTACATAGTAAAGTTCATAAAGGCCCGACTAAGCCTGTTATCGATGACATTAAGCACAGTGCGATTGCGGTCAACTACGGAAATAAACGACAGTTTATGAACGAAGACAGTATATTCACTACTGCTGATGAGCTCAAAGGTTTTGATTGGACTTCGAATAAGTCATTCGCTATGGAAGTTATGCTTATTGGTGGCAAGCACAGAAAAGAGTCGTATGAGGGACAAAACCTCGAATGGCAGAGTGTTCCAGTTTCACTAAAGCTATCTACCACTTTTGATAATGAAGCCGTATTCGGATCTGAAACTACCGCTGGTCCTGAGTATCTAAGTAACCTTACTTATATTGGGATACTAAAGAAGAACGGTTCTAAATGGACGCTAGATGACAGCGATGTGGTTAACAAAAATATAGATGCAGATTTTGTCTCTGAGGCTCTATCCAACATAGACATGGATGAAGATTTCGATGGTAAGGTGGTCTACGCGTCTCGTTTTGAGTTCGCATTTAAAGCGCTGAACGGGCAAGAAATCAAGGGGCTTCGACCATTTGGACCCGTTGTTTCGACATCTGGTCGATTCCAAGAAGCAGTTCTAAAGGTGTCCTCTCTAGTACAACGTAATACAGCGGAAAAAACTCCGTTTAAACTTGGAAGCTTTGAGATGTCGTTGGGCAGGCAGCACAAAAATGTAGATGAGTTATCTTATTTTTCTGATTGTGAGGATCCAAGCTATAAAGTTGATAAAGATATGTACATCAACTGGGCAAAACTGAAACCAGAAGAGCGTACAGAACGTTTAGTAACTTGGATTAGAGACCCATACTTGGCAACCATCATTGAAGCGTCGATTCTCAATAAATAAAAAAACCGCCTTCGGGCGGTTTTTCTTTTCTTATCAATGGAAACTGAAGTAAGATTTCTCGCTTCTCGCTTCTCGCTTCTCGCTTCTCGCTTCTCGCTTCTCGCTTCTCGCTTCTCGCTTCTCGCTTCTCGCTTCTCGCTTCTCGCTTCTCGCTTCTCGCTTCTCGCTTAACCCGCTGCAGAAATATCGTATTTCTTCATCTTGTGGTTGAGCGTACTCATTGGAAGTGCCAATTGCTCTGCGGCCTTCTTGGTGTGCCAATTACAGGCATTTAAGCAATCGATTATCACTGTGCGCTCGTATTGGCTGACAACGTCCTTAAGGCCCATTGAAGCGTCTTCCAAATCTGCTTGTGCTGGCTCGTAAGCAGGTTGTTCTGGGGCAGGTGATGCCGCTTTTACTTCAACACTTGGCGTATCTTCTGGAATTTGTTCACCAAATTCGATGTGAGTGATGGTTTCAAAATCGGACAGCAGTACCGAGCGTTCGATGATGTTTTTAAGCTCACGCACGTTGCCTGGGTATGGGTACGCAAGAAGCTGTTTACGGACGTTGGCACTTAACCCTGGCGCTTGCGGTAAACCTAGCGTGTTTGTGGTGTGTTGCACGAAGTGCTCTGCGAGAGGGAGGATGTCCGACTTGCGTGCTCTTAAAGGCGGCAATGTAATCGGGAAGACATTCAAGCGATAGAACAAATCGGCACGGAATCCGCCATCTTTGATTTGCTGCATAAGATTACAGTGAGTAGCGGCGATAACGCGCACGTCGACTTCAATCTCTTTGCTGGTGCCGATTGGGCGAACTTTACGCTCTTGTAGCACACGCAGCAATTTTGCCTGCAGTAGCATTGGCATATCACCAATCTCATCCAAGAATAGTGTGCCGCCGTTGGCTGCTTCAAACAGGCCGACTTTGTCTTTGTCTGCGCCCGTAAATGAACCTTTCTTATGCCCAAAAAGCTCAGATTCCAATAACTGCTCTGGAATAGCCGCACAGTTTTGAACGATCAAAGGTTGTTCTGCTCGGTTAGAGTTTTCGTGAATGTATTTCGCGATCACCTCTTTACCGGCACCAGTCTCACCACGTAACAGAACGTCGACAGGAAGAGATAACACCTTATCAAGACGATTCAAGACATTGAGCATTTCTTCGCTCTCTGCAATAGGGCCCTGATAGGCTTTTTGGGTGCGCTTTTTGAGCTGAGTGTTCTCGCGCACTAGGGCTTGATTATCGGCACTGAGGCTTTTAATCACTTGCCCATATTGCTCTAACCAAACGGCTTGGCGAATATTACTCGCCGCCATGCGACAAAACTCAGTCAATGCCGCCTCATTGTCGATAACACTTAAATCGAGCAAGACCAAGAGTCCAATTGTCTTACTTTCGCTATCAATCAAAGGCCAAGCCAGCAAGTTCTCGCTTTTTAGTCCTAGCGTCTGCTCAGTTTGATAGATGCTGTCACAGTCATAGCCGTTGTACTTATACAACTCGTTAATCAATACCACTTCACCATTGCGAATGGCAAAGTTAAATGGGTCGTTCTCACTAGCGGAATCAATCTGCAATGCCTCCCAAGGGTGGGAAACAATCGTTTTATCGTTATGGTGAGCGGTACTTGGAATCAACGCCTGGCCAGTCTGGTCCAAAACATAAATGATACCGTGCTTTGCGAGGGTCATTTGTCTCGCCGCAGTCAACACAGCGTCCAAGGTTTGGGTAAGCTGGCTGCGATCAGCCAAAGACTGGCTGATCGCAAGTAGGGCGTTGCTAAGTTCGCTATGGTTAGCTGAACGCATAGGTTAGTGTTCCTTGCTCATCGACAGACACTTCGATTTGCGTATGTGAATCATCCTTGTCATGCACTAGTAGCTGAGTCGAGAGCTGAGGCAGTAACTGACGGTTGATTACCGCGTCGATGTTACGCGCCCCCGTTTCAGCAAGGCGACAGTTACCTAGTACGAACTCAACTAAGCTTTCTTCGTAGCTCAGAGACAACTTGTGATGGCTCTGTAGGCGCTGAGAAACTTTGTTCAGCTTATGGTGAATGATTTCTGTCATCGCTTCATCAGAAAGCGGAACAAATGGCAGTACCGACATTCGTGCCAACAGCGCCGGTTTGAAGTGTTGGTTCAAAGTAGGGCGGATAGCTTCTGCGATGATGTTTGCATCAATGTCTTTGGATTGATGAACCAAAGATTCAATCTCGTGCGTCGCAAGGTTACTGGTCATGATGATCAGCGTGTTCTTGAAATCGATGGTTCGGCCTTCGCCGTCGTTCAGCGTACCTTTGTCGAACACTTGGTAGAACAGGTTCAACACTTCTGGGTCGGCTTTTTCAACTTCATCAAGAAGTACAACAGAATATGGACGCTGACGTACCGCTTCTGTCAGCATGCCGCCTTCACCGTAACCTACGTAACCCGGAGGTGAACCAATTAGGCGAGATACCGTGTGCTTCTCTTGGAACTCAGACATGTTGATGGTCGTCATAAAGCGCTCACCCCCAAACATTTGATCAGCGATCGCACGAGCCGTTTCGGTTTTACCCACACCACTTGGGCCAACCAGTAGGAATACGCCTGTCGGTGCGTCTGGGTTACCTAGGCCAGCTTTTGCAGTTTGAATGCCTTCAGACAGTGCATCGATAGCGTATTCTTGGCCTTTGATGCTTTGTGTTAGGCTTTCTTTCAGTTTTAGTGTGGTTTCTGCTTCGTCTTGAAGCATCTTACCCATTGGAATACCGGTCCAGTCCGAGATGACGTGGCTGACTTCATCTGGACCCACTTCAAAGTGAACCAGTGGGTTGCCACTGCGGATTGCGTCTAACTGTTCTTGGCAGGCTGAAATTGCAATGCGAACGGCTTCTTCATCCATTTCTGCATATGGAGAAACGTCTTGCTCTTGTTCTGAATCTTCGTCTGCAGCAAATTCTTCTTCATTTGCTTCGCCAAAGACCAGTTCATGCAAGCGAGAGCGTAGAGCAATCATCTCTTGGATCTGCTCTTTTTCTTTGTGCCATTGGGCTTCTTGCTCTGCTAGCTCTTCTTTCGTTGTTTCCATTGCCAGTTTTAGGTCTGGAATGTTAGCAAGGCTGTGCTTGTCGCCAGTTTGCTGCAGAGCATCACGCTCAAGAGCTTCTAGCTCGCGCTGTTGAGCTGCAAGTTCTTGCTGCAGAGTCTCAACAGAAGCAGGAATGGCATTAAGGCTGATGTTCACTCGTGCACACGCCGTATCTAGTACATCGATCGCTTTGTCTGGTAGTTGACGACCAGAGATATAACGCGCAGAAAGTGCTGCCGCAGCAGTGATGGCGTCATCACGCACGTAAACATTGTGTGATTTTTCATAAGCAGGGCGAAGACCACGAATGATCAATGCTGCTTGTTCAGGAGACGGTTCGTCGAGTTTCACCAATTGGAAACGACGCGCAAGGGCAGGATCTTTCTCGAAGTACTTCTTGTATTCCGACCATGTTGTTGCAGCGATGGTTTTCACTTCACCACGTGCTAGGGCTGGTTTTAACAAGTTTGCTGCGTCGCTGCCGCCTGCTTGGTTACCGCCACCAACAAGGGTGTGTGCTTCATCGATGAAAAGAATGATAGGGGTTGGCGAGTTTTTCACTTCATCCAATACCGCGTTTAGGCGTTTTTCGAATTCACCTTTTACGCTTGCACCTGCCTGCAGAAGACCCATGTCCAAGCCGTAAAGCTCAACACCTTTGAGGTTGTCTGGTACGTCACCTTGTACAATCTTAAGTGCCAAGCCTTCTACTACTGCGGTTTTACCAACGCCCGGTTCACCAACAGCAATAGGGTTGTTTTTACGGCGACGAGCAAGAATGTCCACGATTTGGCGGATTTCTTGGTCACGGCAGAAAACAGGATCGATTTCGCCTTTGCGTGCTTTACCAGTGAAGTCGGTCGTGAACTTGCTCAGTGCGCTACCATCTTCACGAGCTTGTGTTTTCTCAGAAGTTGCGACTTGCGCCTCAATAGAGTGGCTTGTTAGCTCTGCAAAGTTACGCTTAAGGCTGTCAGGGTTTACCGCTTCAAGGATAGAGGCGTAACCATGTTGGCCGTAACGTAGTGGGTTGCTAACAAGTGTAAGGAGTAGGGCGCCAGAGCGGATTTGTGTTTCGGATAGATCTAAAGAAGAAACCAGCCAGCTTTCTTGTAACCATTCGATTAATAAAGCAGAAAAAACAGGTTTGCTGCCATTTCCTTTGGCGTTGGTGTCGAGTGTGGATCGAACCGATTGTCTTAATAAGTTCTCAGAACAATCAAAATGACTTAATAAGACGTCAAAATCACTATTTGGCCTTTCTAATAGACTCAGTAAATAATGCTCAATTTGAACTTCGTTTGCTTTTTCAGAGACTGCAAGTGCAGCGGCGTCTTCTAATGCCACTTTTGCAATCGGGTGTAGACGCTGAATTAATGAAGAAAGGTTTATATTTATCATAGCCATTTTATTCTTTAGAGGAAAAGAGGTAGCGGCTATTATACTAAAAGTGACAGTGCGGTTTTTTTATCAAGATATTTTGACTATCGTTTGTTGGTGATTTTAATGATGATATTAGTGCGAATATTTGTCACTGATAAATATTCGTTGTTATTGTGAATTAATTATTGGTTAATGTGCCTAAATTGCCAGTGTTATTAACTTTATTCTGCCTTAAATATATGGTTATTTTCACTTTTTATAATCGAAACAATTTATTATTATTTGAATCCAACTTTTTGGTTTTTCATCCAATAAATTGTACTTAATAAATTGATAAATAAAGCTGATTTTCCTCTAAGTTGTTGTATTTAAAGGTTTATAAAAGTTGGCACGGAGTTTGATTATACCAAGTAGTCGCGGTGATAAGCGATTTGGTGATTTAAACAAAACAGATTTTAGAAAAGGAAATAACGATGCCAACTCCAGCATATATGTCTATCCAAGGTGAAACTCAAGGTCACATCACTAAAGATACTTACTCTGCAGATTCTGTAGGTAACACTTGGCAAGAAGCTCACGTTGATGAGTTCCTAGTACAAGAGCTAGACCACGTACTAACAGTGCCACGTGACCCACAAAGCGGTCAGCCAACAGGTCAACGCGTACACCGCCCACTTGTTGTAACTAAAGTTCAAGACCGTTCTTCTCCACTACTATTCAACGCACTAGTATCTGGTGAAAAACTTCCTGAGTGTGTGATTCGTTTCTACCGTACTTCAGTTCAAGGTAAGCAAGAGCACTACTACTCAATCAAACTGATTGATGCGCTACTTGTAGATATCCAAACTCGCATGAACCACTGTCAAGATGCTGCAACTGCAGACCGCGTGACAGAAGAAGTTCTTAAGCTGACTTACCGTGCAATCGAAGTAACTCACGAAAACTGTGGTACAGCTGGTAACGACGACTGGCGTGCTCCACGCGAAGCATAATTGCTTTTTGCGTAAAGATTCAGGGCCAACAATTGTTGGCCCTAATTCGATTATTTGTATCAGGTAAAAGATATGGTGAATGACGTAGAATTTAAATTTGAAGTGCCAGGGTGTGGGCACGAGTTTCGAGTAGAAAGCTTTCAAGTGAATGAAGAGCTTTCGAAGCCTTTTCACATCAGTCTCTCATTACTTTCACTTGATCCAGATATCTCTTTTGATGCTCTCATTCGTAAAGCGGGCACGCTGACTCTTTATGGGCAGGGTGTAGGTGCTGCGCGCGTATTCAACGGCGTAGTAAACGAAGTTCGTTACCTAGGTACGGGGCGTCGTTTTTCTCGCTATCAATTAGTTTTGGTTCCTCAAGCTTGGTTCTTATCTCAGCGCCAAGATTGTCGCATTTTCCAACAAAAGTCAGCGCAAGATATCATCACGGAAGTGTTAGATGATGGAGCGGTTACTGATTACCGATTTGAAGTCTCGGGTACTTACCCTCCAAAAGAATACGTTCTGCAATATCGCGAATCTGACTTGCACTTCGTTCAACGAATGATGGCTGAGCACGGTATGTGGTATTACTTTGACCATACCGATTCAAACCACACCATGGTGATTGTTGATAGTAACGATGCCATCGCGCCTTTGGTGAGCTCACCAATCAATGCATCATATATCGGACCGATTGTGTTTCACGCTGATGGCGGCGGTGTTGCCGATCGCGAGCATATCTCTGATCTAGAGCTTGTTAACCGCGTTCGAACTGGTCAGGTTACGTACACGGATTACAACTACGAGCAGCCAAAGATCCCGCAAGAGATGACGCACGCGGGTGACCTTGACCAAGATTTGAAGCAGTTTGATTACCCAGGTCGTTATGTTGATCCTGCGATGGGGCAGGTGAGAACGACGGAATGGATGTCTGAGCACATTGTGGACAACCAACAAGTGGAAGCAAGCAGTGACGTAATGCGTTTGGCGTCTGGTTACAGCTTCAATATCGGCGAGCATCCTCGTTCAGAAATTAACCGTGATTACATCATGCTTTCCGTCATGCACACTGGGCAAGATCCACAAGTGCATGAAGACGAAACCAGTGGGATGCCGACTACCTACTACAACCAGTTTTCTTGCATTCCACGCGATGTGGTATTTAAAGCACCAAAAATGGCAGCGCCACTAGTTGATGGCCCGCAAACCGCTGTTGTGGTTGGCCCTGCAGGCGAAGAGATCTACACCGATAAGCTTGGACGAATCAAAGTTCAGTTCCATTGGGATCGCTATGGCGATAATGATGAACATGCGAGTTGTTGGATTCGCGTTAGCCAATCTATGGCGGCTCCAACTTGGGGTGCGGTTTATTTGCCACGTATTGGCCATGAAGTTGTAGTGACCTTCCTTGAAGGGGATCCAGACCGTCCGCTAGTGACAGGCGCGGTTTATAACGGCCTGCATTTCCCTCCATACTCGTTGCCAGAAAACAAAACGCGTACCACGTTCCGTACTCAAACGCACAAAGGCACTGGCTACAACGAACTGAGCTTTGAGGACGAAGCGAACCAAGAAGAAGTCTACATTCACGCTCAAAAAGACATGTCGACGAAAGTACTCAACAACCGTTACCGAGATATCGGTCAGGATGAGTTCTTAAAGGTAGCGCGTCATCAAACCAACGAAGTACACGGTGACCACAAGGAAACCATTGATGGTCACAAGACAACGCAAGTAAACAGCACCTTTACGGAAACCGTAGAGCAAGACGTTACCGTTACTTACAACGCCAACGAAACTCAGTATGTGAAAAACAATTCTGATTTAGAGATTGGTGATAACCGCACGACCAAGATTGGCAAGAATGATGATCTGGATGTGGGTGAAAACAGCAACTTAACAGTAGGTGCATCGAAGAGCTCAGACATTGGTGCGGATGATAACCAAACCGTAGGCGGTAACTTAACCGTGTCGGTGAAAGGTAATACGTCATACAAAGCCGATGGCGCAACGCAAATCATCAGTGGGGACAAGATTGTACTGAAAACTGGCGGTTCTTCATTAGTGATGAACAGTGACGGTTCAATCAAGCTCACTGGTTCTTCAATCACCATTGAAGGTAGCGATAAAGTCGTCGTGAAAGGTGGTAACGTAGCGATTAACTAATGATGGAAAAACAACCTCTTATTACAGAAACCATCACGAAGCAGCAAGCCGATACACCGGCTTGCTTTTCGCGTTTTGGAACCATAGTCGCCATCAACGAATCAACGGGCAGTGTCCGTGTTGATTTTGATGGCAACCCATTTAACCAACCACTTACCGCAAGGTTAGGGCGTGGCTTTCGCCGCTCTGAACTGCAAATGGCTATCGATAATCGATTAAGTTGTCGAATCGAATTTTTGAACGACGACTTAAGCTTGCCTCTTGTGACGGACATTTTCTTCTCCATTCTGGACGACTCTGAGGAGTTTGTACTGCGAGCAAAGAAGATGGTCATCGAGACAGAGCAAGAACTGATCGTCAGAAGTGGTGAGACAGAAACTCGCTACAGCGGGCGTGATGGCCGAATTACCACTAAAGCGAAATACGTCACTTCTCAAGCAGAGAAAGCACAAAAAATTCAAGGCGGAACGATCGCAATTAACTAGTTAGCTCTTGTTAACTCTTTATCTCGTGGTAACGAATTGACTAGCCACTCGAGTTAACTAACTGCAATCGCGTAATCGCACGCTAAAAACGGATAAGTAGATGCGACAAAGAATCGGTGTCGAGCACCTAAAGGCACCAATAACCAATCAAGAAGTCGAAGGCGCGTTAGCAAAAGCTGAGCGTGCTGTGAACGACCTTTCCCAATTACCGCCAACTTGGCTGAGCTTTTGTAATGAAAAGCTGTCTATTGCTTCTGAAAGCATCGGATTTTTAATCAAGCAGCGAATTCAAATTCACAAGCGGGGCTATCCAAGTCGTGAGTTGGAGTATCTCAAACTGATTGAACGTCAAATTGAAGAGCTCAAGCAGGTGTACTTGTCGTTTTATCGATTAGCACCGGGCTTGATTCATCAATTAAGAGGCCAAGAGCCAGAAATCTACGGCTGGTTGATGCTTCAGGGTGAATTGGGCTCTGAGTTGGATAACCTTTTATGTGGATTGAGCTTACTCGAAGCGTTAGATACTAAAACGGCTATGGTCATTGTCACGCAATCTCCAGTTGAACACATTGATAGTGTCATGTCTGAACTCATTGAGGGGAAAGCAAAATCGAGTACGTTGTACTTTGAGTGCTTGCGTCTGCGTCAAGCTTTGAGTGTTGCGTTAATTAAACGTTGGCACAAAGCCGAAATCATTCGTTCTAATATCGCGCTACCTCTACTGGCATTACAAGATGTGGAAGAGGGGATTGAATGGATTAATGACAATGCGAATTCTGAACAATATCTGTTTGAACGATTGATCACTAAACGCGACAGAGGCACCTGGTTCCGTCAGTGTTTTGGTATTGAGCCGAGTGGTTTGCCTTCTGATCAAGTGCTGACTTTCGCGAAGCTATTAGAACTCAAAGAGTTTGAGGCGTTTGATATCTCTTCGTTATTAGCCCCCGTTGATTTTGCTCTGAGTGGCGATTGGAAGTTAGTGCCAGAAATCATCGAGCACTTGGAAACTCTGGATGAAGATGACGGTGAAACTTGGATTCAAGCTTTGTATGTGGTCTACGGAAAGCTTCTTCCCCTTACTCCCGAAGACGTTGGTGTTGAATATGAGTGGGAAGAGATCGTCGACCTGCTCAATGAATGGGTGGAAGATGAAAAACACGTCCAAAACCTACCAAGTCGCTTAGGTTATGCATTGAGCTTCGAATCTACTTTAGCTGCGATGCAAGATGCCAACGTTGATGTGCTGTTCCGCGATTGGTTATGGCGCCAAATCTGCATTCAATCTAGAGCCTATGTGCCTTGGGATATGGCGATGCCGATTCATCAGCAAGACTGGAACTTCAACAATTTAAAGGCCGCACCTTCTGCGAGCGAACGATTCAACTTAAGGAATAGCAATGCAGTTATGGGATATTGAAGCGCACCCTGAGCTATCACTTAAAGGTCGTTTTCAACGTGACGAAAACGGCGATGAAGTGTGGGTTGTGGTCGCGAAACGTACTTGGCAATTCGATGGTGTGGTCTGGCACGAATTAGGTCAAAGTGAAATCTTTGATGATCCCCAATATTTGGGCGAAGAAGGTTTCTCTGCGATGAAAGTTGACCACGAGTTTGCGTATACCAAAGACAACACAGATGTGCTTGTTTACGGCAAAGCGCGCAGTTACGCGAAAAAGCCAGTGACATACCAAGAGTGTCGCGTGTTGATTGATGGCCACATTGATAAAACCCTCGCGATTCATGGTGAACGTGTTTGGGTTGAACATGGTGGCAGTATCACGCTCAGTAAGCCTATTCCTTTTATTGAAAAAGACATTGATTACACCTGTGCAATTGGCGGTGATTTACGTAACCGAGTTGGTGGTGGGGTCGCCGATTCCAACAAAGAACTGCTCGAACAGAAAGTGCCGTCGGTTTTCTACCCGAGAGAAGAGTGGAGTGCTACTTCGAAAAATCTTCGCGTAGCGGGCTTTGGTCCAATTCCTCCATTTTTTGAATCGCGCCAAAAACTGGCGGGGGCATTTGATGACGATTGGATTGAAAACCGCAAGCCAATGTTACCGCTCGACTTTGATAAGCGTTTCTTTCAAAGCGCGCCTGTAGACCAACAATGTAAGGGCTTTCTTCATGGTGGTGAGCGCTTGATGATGAGTGGTTTCTGTCATGATGACACGCTTTCGTTCCGAATTCCTAAAGAGAAATATCGCGCAATCGCGACGTTCAAAGACAACAGCTACCAAGCCGATATGGCGATGTACACTTTGTTTGTGGATGCTGAAAAGAAAACCATATCAATCAGTTACACCGCTGCGTTTCCTTGTCAGGGTAAAGAGCATTTGTTGGTGTCGACATCGATCACTAAGTTGGAAGAGGTAAGCGAGCATGCATAATTCAACAGGCCGTTACGTACTGGGGATGGAAGTGATGACACCTACTGGCATGAATCTGGATATCGCAACCAGTGTCGCAAACGCCGATTTAGCCAGATTTGATCAAGTGGTTGGTAAAGACGGCATTGAGCGTTTTACCTTTGCCAAAATCGAGTACACAAAAGAGAGCGCGTTATTTGAAAAAACGTGTGAATTAACTGCAAATTTACTGGATTCTTTGCTTGTGCAGTTACCTCGTTCTTTGAAGCCGATTCCATTACTTATTGCTGTGCCAACGACAATTTCATTAGTGAAGATGCAAGAATGGCTTGGTGAAAGTGACTATTCTGACTTTCTTTCTGTGGTCGAAGCAGTGCATACCAGTGGGCCTAGCTTCGTGCTACAGGCTATGAAGTCTTTGGATAAATACGATGCCATGATGTGTATTAGCGTCGATTCTATGGTGGATACGATGCAAGCGCTCATTGATGATGCCATGGTCATGAGTACCAATAATCCGTGGGGCATTATTCCGAGTGAGGGAGGGGCTGGCTTAATTCTCTGCCGAAGAAATACGGTAGAAACATTGAAACTTAAACCTCAAGCGCAGCTTGGTTATATTGACACGGAATTAAATACGTCAGACCGAAGAGGCATGTTTCGCCTTGTTCAGCGTGCGAGTAAAAAGCTCGATTCATTTGGTGAAGTGTATTCCGATATGACGAATCTCCGTATGCACACTGAAGATTACGGCTTCGCATTGGGGGCCAAAGCGGAACGTTTCACGAATCCAGAACAGCCACAGCTTATCAATGAGTTATGGGGCACGATGGGCAGTAGTTCTTCACTCGCTTTGATTGGATTTACGGTTAAAAATCATCATTTTAACCAACATGCATCGCTATTAATGTTTGATTTTAATGGTGACAAAGGGTTGCTTCAATTACTGGCGTGCTAGTACGAAACAACACGCAAAACCTTATTAAAATGCTCTCATAATCACGGCATGGTATTTAATCGATGAAAACAACATAACTTATGTAGTGAAAGCGTAAGTCAAAGAGTCTAATAACTTAGTAATTATAACTAAAGTAATAGCGTTACTGTTCGTTTTAAATACCAGCCTTGAAACAAGGATGTTTCAGCAAATATTATTTCGGCCTAATAATATTTGTTCGATAAAAGAGTGCAAAGTGTCTGATAAGCAGGGAGCAGCCAAAGGATATATTGATCAATTGGTTGTCAAAGCCATTGAGAAAAAGAAACAGAACGAGCAAAGGTTGGCGCAGAAAAATAAGCCAAAGCTTGAGTACGTGCTTTTTTCACAATTTGATGTTCTAGACACGCTGCCATCGAAAAATGGTAGAACTACGGTTTACCATCTCGCCAAAAAAGGCCAACCAGAAAAACAAATCTGCTGTAAAGTCGTCAACGAAGATGCGCCAGACATTGCCAATAAGATGTTGGTCAATGAGGCAAGCAGACTAGAACTTTCTCAACATCCTAGCGTTGCGGATTTCATTAAAATCGGTAACGAATTTGAACGCCCATACTTAATGTACGAGTGGATTCAAGGTGAATCACTGGCAGAAAAGATGGAGCGTCACTCCTCTAAAGGTTTCCGTCACGACCATATTGCTTGGTTAGTGTACCAACTTGCAGGTGCGCTGGAATTTATGCACACCCGAGGTATCTGCCATCTTGATATCAAACCATCAAATGTTTTGGTGAGCGAAGGCGACTACGTCAAGCTCATCGACTTTGGTGCGGCTCGCTATATTGGTGAGACAGAACCTCATGCTGAGGCAAGTTTAAGTTACGCTTCACCTCTTTATCTTGAGACAGGTACAACCGAGCCACAAGACGATGTTTATTCACTTGCATTACTGACGGGCCATTTATTTATTGGTTCGATCTTTGGTGACGCTTGGCACAAGCAATTAAAAGATCGCAAGCGTCCGGCATTAATTCCAAACCATATTTGGAAGCTGCTCAAGCAAGTGATTAATAACCCAAGAGGGCATGGCTACACCGCTATTTCATTTGCACAGCAACTTGCACGCATTGACACTCAATCTATTGATTCACAGTCGAATGCGCCGATTTTCAGCAGCTTACGTAATGCCGACTTATTGCTGACGCATTGTAAACCTCAAGACAAAGCCGGCTACGGTCGCTTTAAAGTGCTCGAAGCTAGCTTGGTATTGAGCGTGATGGCAATTACAGGCCATTACTTATACGAACAAAACCAGCCCGAGTGGAAAACGATTGTGAAGTCGGAACCGACAATTTCACAAAACGAAACTCCTTTGGCGAGTACGATCAAACCAGCACAAACCGCTTCTTTCTTGGCTCAGCCTCCTTGGGCGATTGAACAGGCGCTCAATGATATGGAAAAAGACGTCATGTCGACGGCACCTTACCGTGAAGCCTACCAAGTGCAGCAAATGAAGCTGTCTAAGCTGTACAAAAATAATCAGGCGCAATTGACCTCTTATCAAGCTCTAGCGGATGATTTACCGAAGACGCTAGTGGATTTGCGTAAAGAGTTGGTGACGCTACGAGAAAAATTGGTCGATGATGGTGCTTTATTCCCATACGCAGACAAAACCTTAACCAAAGTGATGGCAGGTTTGAATGTCGCGTCGGTTGATTCGATGAAAATCTCTGCTGTTGCGGGAAGCAAAGACGAGCAGATTGCTAATTTAATCCTTGATGGTGAAGCTAAGTTGGCTGACGAAGAGATGAAAGCGGCTTGGTTGCTAAATCAATCGGAAGCTTACTTCTACAGCCAAGTGTTGCCAAATAAAGTAATGGCAAACATCAATGAGTCTATCGAGCAGCACGCAAAAGATCACTACTACACCAAAGCCATTGAAGAGGCGAAGGCCGCTAAGACTTATTTTGGTAACACGCCGGCGCTGAACAAAAAGGTCAAGGATCTGATTGTTGCTCGTAGCGAATACATTCTATTTAGCACTGTGACTGAGCAATCGGTGTTTGATAAGCAAAAATTGCACGATTCACTGGCTGACCTTGAGCGCAACGCGCCGAAGAAGTTTAGTGAAATTACCGATCTGCTTGAGAGCATGGCTACGGATTCTATCGATAAAAGTCATCAACTTTCTCGCCCGGCACGTGGTGCAATCGCCGTTGAGCGCGCTCTGAGAGATTATCTAGCAGAGGGGAGAGGCTAATGTCTGTTATCGATATCGAACGCTTATTGGCCCCTATCTCTGATGCAACGCCAGTGGGTGAAGATGCTCGCTACGAGTTTTGCTACGAGATGATGGAATCTGAGGTAAAAAAATTCGGTTCCTTGTTTGGTGAAACGGTCGATTGGGGCGCCGTAAAAACGCATGCCACTGAAGTGCTAGAGCACCACAGCAAAGACTTAAAAGCCATTTGTTACCTTGTACGCGCGTTAACGGAAGAGTTTGGTCTTCAAGGTTTTGAGCAAGGTCTAAAGCTGCTTAGTGAGGCGTTAAGTCGCTTTGGTGTTGAACTGTATCCTTCGCGAAAGCGGGGCAGAGATGGCGCGGTCGAATGGCTGAACCATCAGTTTAAATTGGTAAGCGGTAAGTTAGCAGAAAGTGCTCAGTCATGGGAGTTGGTTTCAAGCTGTATTTCGACCATTGAAGAGGTTCAGCGACAATTCGACGATGTTTACCAAGACTCAGAAGCGGATTTCTTTGAGATTCGCACACAGCTCAACGTCTTATCTCAACAAGCTGCGGCTGATGACCAAATCGATGACGCATCGGTCACTGTTGAACAGGCGATATCTACGCCAACTGCACAGTCTGCCGCAGTAGAAAAGCCGGCACAGAGCGAAGTGCAAACCGCTCCAGCAAAGACGGTTACGCCGGCCCCTAAACCTGCACCAGTTAAGAAAGCGGTAGCAAAAGAAGTGGATGTCGATACGGACTTCTCTTCACCGACGGCTTCTAAGCGCACCTTGAAGAAGGTTGCAGAAGTCATGCTTCATGCAAATCCAAGTGATCCGCTGGCTTACCGAATTTATCGTCATCTGACTTGGGATGATATTGATGGTCTGCCTGATCATCAAAACAATCAAACGCCATTGAGCTTGGCGGTGTCTTCCGATCAACAGGCGGAATACAGAGACAAAGCCAATCAAGAAAGCGACATCGACACCATTAAACGTTTGGAGCGCACACTAACGGATGCGCCGTTTTGGCTGACAGGTCATTACTTCGTGTATTCGATGCTCATTAATTTGGGCTTCGACGATGCAGCGACGGCTGTGAAACAAGAAGTGCAGCGTTTTGTTGATTCGCTAGAGGGCATCGAGCACCTCTCATTTAAGAATTCTTTACCATTTGCAGATGAAGCGACCTTGAGCTGGTTATCGACTCAGGATGCAACTTCTTCGACGTCTCAATCCGTTGTTCAAACGGTTGTTATTTCGCAAGAAGATTCGCTGCCGATGGAGGATATCACTCTAGAAAACCTAGGGGAATATGCCGCAGAACTTGCCCGCAAACTCGAGCTGGATAGCTCGGGACGTGGTCAGTTTATGCTGTATTTACAATTGATAGCAGCTTACCAGTCTGTTGGATTATACCCGTTGTGTCTGCCTTATCTTGAGAAGGGTTGGGAAGTACAAAAAGCGTTTAATCTCGCGAGCTGGGAACCCCACTTATCGTCACAGTTAGAAGACCTGATTCGAAAAACACTCCATCAGTTATTCAGAAGTAAGGATCTTTTGCCTGAGAAGTATGAAGAGTGGAAAGCAATTTATGACTAATTAAAGAGTTAAATAAGGAACTAATTATGTCACGTGACGGCTCGGTGGCTCCTAAAGAGCGAATTAATATCCGTTATGTTCCAGCAACTGGTGATACGCAAGACGACGTAGAGCTGCCGCTGAGCATGATGGTAGTTGGCGACTTTACTGCACGTGCAGATGAGACGCCAATCGAAGAACGTACTCCAATCAATATCGATAAAGACAACTTTAACGAAGTGCTAGAAGGCATGTCTCCAAACGTTAAAGTGAATGTTGAAAACCGTCTTTCTGAAGAAGAAGGTGGTCAAATCGGCGTTGATCTGACGTTCCAAAACATGAAGGACTTCTCTCCTGAAGCAATCGCGAAAAGCGTACCTGAGCTAAACAGCTTGCTTGAACTTCGCGAAGCCTTGGTTGCACTGAAAGGTCCTCTAGGAAACGTTTCTGCGTTCCGTAAGAAGATCGCATCGGTTCTTCAAGACGAAGAAGCGAGAAAGAAACTGTTGGATGAACTAAGCATTGGCGCCGACCAAGAAGCGAAAGAAGAGTAAGGGATATCATGTCTGCAGAAGCACAAGCGCCAGAACAAGAAGCAGCCTTAGTTGAATCAGGCTCACTTCTGGATAGCATTCTTAATGAAACTCGTTTAAAGCCAAGTGATGAAGGTTTTGACGTTGCAAAACGCGGCGTAGAAGCATTCATCAGTGAGCTACTAAGCAGCTCGAACACAGAGAAAGTAGACCAATCTTTGGTTGATCTGATGATCTCTGAAATCGACCAAAAACTGTCGAACCAGGTTGATGCGATTCTTCACAGCGAAGAAGTTCAAGCGGTTGAATCAACGTGGCGTGGTCTTAAGTACCTTGTTGACCACACTGACTTCCGTGAAAACATTCAAATTGAATTGATCTCAGCGAAGAAAGATGAAGTTCTTGATGACTTCGAAGACGCACCAGAAGTGGTGAAGTCTGGTCTTTACAAACAGATCTACACACGTGAATACGGTCAATTCGGTGGTAAACCTGTTGGTGCAGTAATCTGTGATTTTGACATGTCAGCATCAACGCCTGACATCAAACTGATGGAATACATGGCGAACGTGGGCGCAATGTCTCACGCACCGTTCATCACGTCTGCATCGGCTAAATTCTTTGGTCTAGACAGCTACGAAGAGCTACCAAACCTAAAAGATCTTAAGTCTGTATTCGAAGGTCCACAGTACGCGAAATGGCGTGGTCTGCGTGAGCACGAAGATGCGCGTTACCTAGGTCTATGTACGTCTCGCTTCATGCTACGTACACCTTACTCTGTAGAAGATAACCCAATTAAGGCGTTTGACTACGATGAGAAGGTAACAGACAGCCACGACAACTACCTATGGGGCAACTCAGCGTACGCGATGGCATCTAAGATCAGTGAGTCATTCGCTAAATACCGCTGGTGTCCGAACATCATTGGTCCTCAAAGTGGTGGTGCGGTTCAAGACCTACCGGTTTACAACTTTGAAGCAATGGGTCAAATCGAAACTAAGATCCCAACTGAGATCCTTGTTTCTGACCGTCGTGAGTACGAACTAGCGGAAGAGGGCTTCATTGCTCTAACCATGCGTAAAGGTTCTGACAACGCGGCGTTCTTCTCTGCAAACTCTGTTCAAAAACCAAAAGTGTTTGCGAACACGCCTGAAGGCAAACAAGCAGAGATGAACTACAAGCTAGGTACTCAGCTTCCTTACATGTTCATCATCAACCGTCTGGCGCATTACATCAAAGTGCTACAGCGTGAGCAAATCGGTTCTTGGAAAGAGCGTTCCGACCTAGAAATCGAACTGAACAAGTGGATCCGTCAATACGTTTCTGACCAGGAGAACCCGCCAGCGGAAGTTCGTGGTCGCCGTCCACTTCGCGCTGCGAAGGTAGAGGTATCAGACGTAGAAGGCGATCCAGGTTGGTACAAAGTATCGATGTCTGTACGTCCTCACTTCAAGTACATGGGCGCAAGCTTCGACTTGTCTCTAGTTGGTAAACTAGACCAATAACCCATTACTGAAACCATCAAGCAGCCAGTGAAGACTGGCTGCTTTTTTCGTAGGACCGAACATGGAAAAAGGTTATCGTCTTCTAGAACGGATTGAATTGGGTGAGCCAAAAAACTGCTACGAGAAAGTGGTGTCTCACAAGCACCTGATTGAGTCTATTCATTCGCACCTTGCCGACTTATTGAACACACATTCTGGCAACGCCATGATTGATGATGAGTACGGCCTGCCTGATTTCAACGATGTGCTTTCCAATAACACAAACCTCGTTCGTCACATTCAAAAAAACATCACATCAACCATAGAACGCTTTGAGCCCCGACTATTGAATGTCGAGGTTCATTACCGTGAAGACCATCATAATCCATTACAACTCGGCTTTGGTATTCGCGGCGAAGTTTCCCATAACGGCGGTAAAGTCCCAATGTCGATCGATGTCTACATGGGAACCGACGGCCAATTTAACGTTTAGTAGGTGCCACTTGAGTAACAGTAAATACTTTCAAGATGAACTCACGTATTTGCGCGAGTCGGGTAGTGAGTTTGCCAAATATCATCCAAAGCTAACTCACTTTCTGTCGGAAGGAACCTTCGACCCAGACGTCGAGCGACTGCTTGAAGGTTTTGCTTTTCTGACCGGACGTATCCGTGAAAAGATTGACGATGAATTGCCAGAGCTGACGCAATCTCTGATGACTTTGCTGTGGCCGCACTACATGCGTTCAATTCCTTCTTTGTGCATCAGCGAGCTGAAACCACATACGGGAAGTGTTACTGAGAAAACCGTGGTGAAACGTGGCGCGGAGATGGCGAGTGAACAAGTTGAAGGCACGCAGTGTTTGTTCCGCACTTGCTACGATGTGAATCTGTACCCAATCACGATCACTAATATCGAACAAACCAACAGCCGCACCAGTTCAGCGATTGATGTGACGTTATCAACGGAACATGGTCTTGAACTGTCTCGTATCGGTTTAGATACGTTGCGCTTGCACTTGCATGGTGAGATTCATATTACTCGCACTGTCTTCTTATGGTTGTTCCGCTACCTAGATTACGTCGAGCTAGATGTTGGTGGTGGCTACAAACACCGCCTAGGGCCAGAATACGTTAAGCCAGTAGGGCATGAAGAAGACGAAGCGCTGCTGCCTTACAGCAAAAACTCCTTCGCAGGTTACCGCTTGCTACAAGAGTTCTTCTCTTTGCCAGATAAGTTCATGTTCTTCGACATAAAGGGCTTAGAGTGGCTAAAAGGCATTCCGCAACGCAGCACGGTCAAAATCAAATTCCACTTTAAGCGTGCTTTACCTTCTGAAGTGGTTTTGAAAGATAAGCACTTAAGATTGCATTGTACGCCAGCCGTTAACTTGTTCGAGAAAGACGGTGATCCAATTCGCTTAGAGCATCGCCGTAATGAATATAAAGTACGCCCTCAAAGCAATACTCAAGAACACTATGAAGTCTATGGGATTGAGCAAGTCGAGAGTTGGAGTAAGGACGAACGCCGTCGTAAACCGTTAATCGAATTTGAGTCGTTTGAGCACCAAATCAACCAACGTGATAAGCGAGAGTTCTACAAATCCAAAGTAGGTGAGCGAGTAAGCGGAAGAGGGTTAGAGCGCTATATCTCATTCCATACTCACAATGGCGACATTGCGGATCTTGGGACTGAAACCGTATTGATGAAACTGCAATGCAGCAACGCGGATTTGGCAGAACGTCTTTCGGTGGGTGACATCACTTACGCAACCCATAAGTCACCAACGTATGCGACGTTTAAAAACATTACCAAGCCAACACAATCGGTAAGCCCACAAGTGAATGGTGAGCTTCAATGGCAGCTGATTGCCAACATGTCGCTCAACTACTTGTCTTTAGCGAATATCGATGTGTTGAAAGTGTTGCTCTCGACTTACGACTTCCATTCTCGTGTCGATAGACAAGCCCACCGCGCGTCGATTCATCGACTTGATGGCATTATTTCGTCAGAGATGAAACCAATTGACCGTGTATTCCGTGGCGTTTCTGTACGTGGTAACCAATTCAAGTTGGTGACCAACTCTAAGTTCTTCGTGAATGAAGGCGATATGTTCCTTATGGCAACCGTACTGAACGAATTCATCCGTTTGTATTCGAGTGTGAACTCTTTTACTGAACTGGAAGTGTTTGATGAAGCCACTGGCGAAGTTTACAACTGGGCAAGCCTGATCGGACAGCAGACGATTCTATGATTAATACACTTTCTGATAAGTCGAATGAGTTTAGTTTTTACCAAGCGGTGCTTTTGTTGGAGAAACACTACCAACTAGAGCCAAATTCCAATTTTGTCGCGGTCGGTGAGAACAAATACTTCCATCAGGAACGCATTGAGTTCAGTGTGTCGCCAAATCTGTGCTTTCCGAAGAGTGATATGGACTTTATCACTCATATGGAAAAAAACGGGCTGCAGTATTCACGTGTTGAGACCAACTTCCTCGGCTTGCATGGCTCAAGCTCACCACTGCCAGCCTCTTACACTGAGAAGCTTGCAGGACGCGACCCTGATGATAACCCGGTAAAAGACTTCTTCGACTTTTTCCATAACCGCTACACCAGTTTGTTGTATCGAGTTTGGAAGAAGTATCGCTATCACGTGCAATACCAAAGTGGCGCAAGCGACGCGTTCTCTGGAAGGATACTGCATTTGGCAGGTCTGTCTGGCGTGATGCAAGATTGTGATGTCGCGGAGTTGGACCGAGCGAAGATTCTGTCTTACGTTAACCAGTTATCGACGCGGACACGCTCTCCTAAGCTGATATCCGGTATTGTTTCGCATTACTTTTCACTGCCGAACGTTCGAATCGAAGAGTGGGTTTACAGGCGCGTAGAAATCGCTGAAAGCCAGCGTAACAAGCTCAATCGCGCTAACTGTGTGTTGGGGCAAAGCTTGCACTTGGGACAAAGCATTGCGGATTTGAACGGCAAGTTTAACTTGTGCATCGACAACATTGATTTTGAGACGTTTAAACAGTTCTCCTACGATGGTGAATTGCACAAGACGTTGGTGGGGTTGATGCGTTTTATTCTGCGTGACCCGATGTCGTGGGACCTTAAGCTGACGGTTAACCTTGATTCTATTCCAGATAACCAACTGGGTAATGGGGAAGGGAACCATTTAGGTCAAACGTTTTGGCTGGGTAGCCCTAGCGAAGCAGACGCTAAAATACGAGTGATTGGTAGTATCTAATGCTTTGCGATGATTAAGAAATGGATGAATAAGAAACGGATGCGTAAGAAGCGTTAGGTACAAAAAGAACACAAAAAAAGCCGCGATGTAGTCGCGGCTTTTTAGTCTGAAAAGAATGTTCGGCGGGAACCAAATAACTTATCGACTGATTGGTTGGTGGAGTACAACCGTCGTATCGAGTTTTTGAATTCCGCTGAAAGATTCAATTTCATTACATAGGTGGTGAATAGACTGAAGGTCCGGAGCTTCGATAAGAGCAATAATGTCGAAGCTACCACCCACAACGCTTGTCAGTCTTACCTCTGGAATCTCTTTAAGGGCACTCGTTACTTCGTTTTTCTTGCCCTTTTCACAAGAGATCAGCAGATAGCTGGCTGCTTTGCGACCCTCATTTTCGACTCGGATCTGGGCAGTGTAGCCCTTGATGATCCCAGTCTTTTCCAACCTATTGATTCTTTCTGCGACAGCAGTACGAGACAAACCGATGTTTCTAGATAGATTCGCAATTGACTCTCGTCCGTTTGATAACAGACTGGAAAGGATTTTGCGGTCTAACTTGTCTAAGCCTTGTAAAGTCATGTTTGAAATCATGTGTTCTGCCTATTCTGGTTTTTATATAGTTATTAAATCGACTCTGGGAGTGTAAAGTTATACAGCTCGGCTAGAGTGAATGGGTTTTTCTGTGTCAAAGGAGTGATACGAAGGCTCAAGTCCCTCCCAGACACTTTTATGTCACTGACGAAGCTACCGTTATGAGTGTTTGTCAGGGTTGAATCACCTAGCAATCTGTATATCGCCCACTGACCACTCTTATTAAGAACGTGCTGCTTGCCCTCGTCTGTCACATCTTGGATCGTGATACTAATGTTGAAGTCACCGTTCTGCGGCGGCCACTCCATCTCACGAATTCGGCTCGGACCGTGATAGTAGTTGATATCAGTGTCTGAAATTTTCAGACTGGCTCTGATAGCACTGGAATCAAGGTCTAATACTTTCGCACTGAACGGGATGTAAACTCGGTTTGTGCTCTTATTGATCAACGTATCGCGGATAACGTTGTAATTGCGCAATTGCACCAATAGGGCAGGTGAAAGTGGCATTGTTTCGCCATCCACCTGTTTTGGTGTCCACAAGTTTGTATCGTAGAACGGTGCGAAGTTCTTCTGAATAAACGTGTCTAATAAACCACCTGATGCAAACAACAATTCGAAGTCTTCAATCGAGATTTCTTCTGTCGCGTTTAAATCAAATGGGTATTTACCAAGTCCTAGCTCTTTAAACTTGGTGTAAATCTCGCTGTACCATTGGGTTTGAATGCCTTTTGCTGATTCTGCAATCATCACTGACCAGCTTTGCTGAACCACATCAAGCAACCAGCTGCGTACCGGCTCTGGTGACTTTTGAGCAATCTGCTTAAGTTTGATAAGCGGATCCGCTTCTGTGCTGTTCATACGGTGTTGAGCAGCGGCCAACGCAGCCATTTGTGGGTCAGGCGCATCAGCGATGTCTTTCATGTAAGTACGAACACGGCTCAAGGCTGTAATGGTCTCATCCCATGGAGTAGGGGAGTTTGGCGTTTCACTGACTTGAAGTTGGTTCAACAAGTGGAAAGCTTGCTCAACACGCTTCATCAGTAGGTAATCTGGCTGTACGGCTTCTTCTACTGCTTCTGATGCCGAGTCTGCCGCTTCCGCGAGTTTCGGGTTCACTTTAGCGATTAACGCGTTCTTCTCGCCAACAGGAGAGAACTGAGTGTTCGCGTAAACTTGCTTCAGCACGGTCGTCATTGGCGAAGATGGACCTGAAATAAGGTCGATAGCGTTCGTCAGGTCACCCACATTGCTGTAGTTCTGAACTTTTAACTCACTCAGTGCGTTGCGCCAGTAGTTGATGTAGTCGTCGGTGTACTTCTTACGAACCTGAGTCTTAAACGCATCCTGCTCTTGCTTGGTTGGAATCACGTGGTTTGATAAACCTAAAACCCAGTTATCGCTGATCACTTGTTGTGACATCAAATCAACACGAGGGCGATAGAAGGTACTAAAACCTGTTGAGGTGTAAACCTTATCGATCACAAGTCGATTGTCGTCTAGCGGTTCGTTAAACACGTTGTTGAACTCAAAACCAACGGCACGTTGAAGATCGAGCGTGCCAAGGTCAATGGCATCCGCCTGGTTCAAAATGCCTGCGTAGACTAGATCTACATTGGAGTTAGCCAGTAATGAGCGACGAGTCGCGCGCACAATGTCCATGTTGATATCAACCGGTGCAAATTGAGTGCGGAAGTAGGCATCTAAGTAACGCATTGCTTGGTTAACAACATCTGGCTTGTCGCTCAAATCGTTGAGTGTTTGCAGTGTTTGGCGACGTAAGAACTGAATGTCACGTTTTGATGGGTCATTCAGCATCAAGTAGCCTTTAAGTAATGGCAACGTCGCAGCAATATCATGTTGATTGTGAGTTAACTCGAGACGGTAACCTCTTTCTACAACGGGCATGAGCTGTTGTGCGACTTCTTTAAGTAGAGCTTCGTAAGCCAATCTTGTGCTTTGGTCTAGGCGACTGATGTTCAGCGGCAAGACTTCTTCGTCTAGGGCGCGAGAGCCTTCTAGCCATGCGCTGTATGATGGCTGAATTGCGCGTGTTGCGTTAACCAATAACTGGTTAAAGCTTGCTTCTTGCTCTACCTGACCTTTGTCATCAATGCCAAGCAATTGATTGATCACACGTAGGTTACTGTCTAGTGTTGTAACAAAGAAATAGGTACCGCCAGCCAACAAGATCACGGACGCCAACATAGCCAAATGGCTTTGACGTTGGATCAAACGCAGGTACGTTTTGTTCTCACCGGCAAAATCGCTCTCTGGCAAAATCTGAGAATCAATCAGGAAACGAGAGAAGTAGGGCGTTTCTGTCAGTTGTGTATGCTCTGACGCAATGATCGGCAAATTAAAGTAATTGCTGCAGCTTTTTGCTAACAGGTTGTACTTACGACCACCTTGTAAGCTAGAGCAGAAGAAAATCTCTCGGATATCAAGAGAATAAACGCCGCTGTTCGCGTCACAAAGGCGTTCAAGTACATAACTGATTTCCGCTTGGCAAAGTTCAAATTGCTTAGGAAACGCAAGGATTGCTTGTTTCTCGTCGATATCGGTTGAGTTTGCTGATGCGTCTAAAGCGTTGCTTTCAAGTACTTTGACTAGATTGCGGTAACCATCGCGGTAATACTCTGTGATGACACCTTTCGCTTCTTTCAAAGGGATAGACAAGAACTCTACACGCGTTTTAAGCGAGCTAAAATGCACGTATTCCTTAAAGCCATCCAACTTGTCGAGTTTCGACATCATCAGGTAAACAGGCAATGCTGAAGAAGTTTTTTCACTGATGGAGCTCAAACGCTGCAATAAGGCAGTGATGGTGTAATCTTTTTGCTCTGGTTCAGAAACAATCATGAACTCAAAGTCGGTAAAGAACAGGCAACCTGAAAATGGCTTTCTCGGACGGTGACGAATCACTTCATCGACAAAGGTATTCCACAGTGACGCATCGCTGCTTGAAACCTCTTGGAACACGAGACGCTGATCTGGTTTGACGTAAACCGCGCTGTCAGATTCATACCATTCAAAGAAATCGTTTTTTGCAGTGCGAGAACGATCCATTGGTTTAATTGCGCTTGAATTAAACAAGAATTGACGTCGCCCAGACGCTTTATTACCAATCATAAGATAGATTGGCTTCTTGCCTGAATTAGACAGAAGAGGGCGAATCACCATCGAAAGGGCTTCTTCTTCTGTTTCTAGACGCTGAGCTTTTGAGTTGTTCTTTTTCTTAAGCCATAGTGAAAACTGGAATATAAGATAAAAGGTAGCAATGACTCCGAGACCAACCCATAGATAAAGCTTATCTGCATCTTCGAGTAAGAATAAATATACTGCTGCAAATATCGCGGCTAAAACCAGAGCCACTATGGTAGAAACCACGATCGGGTTTCTCAGTATTTTTTGTTTGAACATAAGCCTATAACTTCTTTTACTTGTATTGTTATTTATTGTCGTTTGACGCAGTTTTTAGCTGATTAATTTTATATAGGTAGGTGTTCAGTAAAAGGAGGGAGCGCTCAATTTCCTTTTGCTGCGTGTTCTTTTCTGCGTAGTCAATTCGACCTAGAAGTGGAAATAGCGAATTACTGTATTCATACGCTTTCTTCGAGTCTTTATCTGAATTCTGTTTAGCGACATTGGCAAATACTGTCCTAGCATAGGCAAACCGTTTGTATATGACATCGAATTCATTTTCGAAACGAGAACGTTGGTCTAAAAAATTCTCTCGAAGTTGCTGAGCAGATGACGAGTCTGGGTAGATTTCTGTCAACTCATAAGTCAATTCATCAATGGTATTTACTTTACTTACCTTCACTGGATCGAGTGTCCAATCGGTCATCAATGTATCAAGGCGTTCTACAGTCGCTGAACGTAAAGCAAGTCGGTGATCTTTGTTTTCAACGCTAAACGAGCCGACGATATCAGTCAGTTCTGTCAGTGAAGCGTGTTCGATATCATCTTTCAGTGTTTCGTATTGATGCTGCTTGTAAATAAAATGAGAAGCCAATGCAGCTGTTAACAAACCAACCACAGAGAAGAGTACCCATCGGCTCGATTTCTGTGACTCGGGTTGTGGCGTTGCTGGTGGTTGTTTGGCGTCAACTTTCGGTGGAGGGGCGATTTCAACTTTAATCCCTGTTGATGGCGCTTGCACTTCCGGTTTTGGTTGCTTCGTCTCTAACGCCATGACTTCTTTGGCTTTTGCTTCCTTAATCTCTTCAATCCACTGATTCAAGATACGACGGATACGACCAAAAGATGGAGCTTTAATGCCGTAGTGAAGGCGCAACTCTTCCTCGATGCGTAAGCACAGTTGATGTGCTGCTTCGATAAGAGGAAGCTCCTCTGGTAATGCACGTTGCTTTTTAATCCGTTTCTCAGTGTACTCAACCATCCATTCGATAGCGCTGATACGGGCATTAGCTTTTGCATGCTCTGGGTAAGCGGTGTACCAGTACACGACACATAAATCGAGCAACGAGTTCAAACCTTCAACTAGGCCTTTTAAACCGTCATTATAGGTTGCTGCAACCGTAAAATAGCAGCTGCAACGAAAGTCTTTGCCTTGAGTGCTTAGAATCTTTTTCGACAGCGTTTGCACTGTCTTCCAAGAAACTCTGCCTGTTACCTTGTTAAGGTTATTTATTTGACGTTTGATTTCGTCAAAATCATCTAAGCCATTAGGATTTAAGCCGCTTGGATTACTTTCGTCGATCGGCCTTCTAGTGAAGTCGCTGAAAAACATATTTTCCAATTCCAACTGATTATAAAAATTTAGCGACTCACAGGAAAATGACAAATGTGGTGCTATGATATATTTTTGGAGGGATTTTATAGTTAAAAGAAAGAATTTGAATAATAAATAATAGTTAAATACGTATAATTTAACTATGTGTGATCTTCGTTCACGTTTTTTGTTGAAAATGCTGATTGTTAACGCATTAACAACAGTGATGTGTGTCGCATTAAAAGTCTTTAATTGGTTAATAAATGCGCTTTCTGTTATTTCTCAAATTTATGGAAAGGTAAGATTAACGGGAGCAATCTTACATTATCTAAATTAAATCATTCTTGATTAGTCTTTACTATTATACGCCCAATTTATCTTATTCGACCTCAACTTTGCAACATTACACATGGTTGTAATTTCTGTTCAGCCTTAAACCTTCACCAAAATCATGACAAATTCGCTCTGATTTTCATCAATATAATCATCCTGCTTTCTGCAATTATTTTTAGTTATTCTGCCTTAATTTGTAGTTTATTTGCCTTATTTAATGGCGCTATTTTTTACCATATTGAAAAAGCAAAGAGACTTGATATCTTTCGCCCCTGAATATTATTACAAAGGTTTTCCAAGAGGGACGAAATGCTAAAACCAAGTCAAGTTGGGCTAATCACGGCCATGTGTCTGTGTTCTACTTTTGCAGCTGCGAAAGGGGAACGATATGGCGGTTCAGTCAGCATGCTGACAATCGAAAGTATTGACTATGATGAAGGTTCTAGCGGTGATGTAGACACGTTGCGATACGGTCTAGTTCATACACGTCCTATCGATGAAAACAACAATCGTTGGCGTTGGTGGTTGGGTCTTAATTACCTTGCCGAAGATGTCGACGCACCTTCAAATGGTGTTTATCAAGAAGTCACAAACTACGAGCTTCGCGTTGTTCCACAATACGCCCTGAGCTCTTGGAGCATTTTCACGCCCTACGTCGGTGCTGGACTTTCGTTCGGCTATTCACAGTATTCAAACCGTTGGAAAGTAGACCAAGACGGTTACCGTTACGAAAGCATTGAAGACATTGACCAGTTTGAACTTGGTGCGGTTGTCACTCTTGGTACCGCAATTAAACTTGGTAGCAACCCAGATGCCCATATCCAGATCATTCCTCAAGCTTCCTACATTCTTCCAGTAGTCAATGATGGAATTGGTGGAGTAGAGCTGTCCGTTTCCCTACTATTTTAAGGTTTAGCAATGCAAACACATCAGCTAGTCCTATTCATTTCAAAGTGCCCGGAGGAATACACGGGCGCTAAGCATATTGAAATGCCCGAAGGTGGTGGCTCAGTAGGGCGTGCGCCAAGTTGTACACTGCCTTTAACTGACCATAATCGTTTTATCTCTGGGACCCACTGCCTTATTAGTGTTTACGGTGACACATATTACATCAGTGATGTGTCAACCAATGGCACTATGGTAAACGGCAATAAGATCCTTAAAAACCAACCAGTTTCGATTGTCGACGGTGACGTAGTGTCCCTTGGCCAGTACGAAATTGGTGTTTCTTTAGAGCATGTTTCTGCGGCTCAAGATATTGCTGCCGATATTGCTCCAGAACGTGTCTCAAATGATCCGCTAGTTAATTTGGGTGAGGCTGTCGTTGAGGAAGACGAAAAAGTCGGTGCGTTAGAAGATCTTTTCATGGAAACGAAACAGGACGATGTAGACAGCGATGACCCTATTGCACATCTTAAGTTTTCGATGCAGCGTGAAGATGACCATCTTATCCGTGATGTCGAAAAGCCTGAGGCCGCACAAACTAAGCCAATTGAAAACACAAGACAAGTTGTGGATGATAGCTTCAGTATCCACTCTGAATTCGATATTCCGAACCTAATTCCAGAAGATTGGTTGGCTGGAACCGCCACGAGTAATGCATCTGTTGAACCAGAAACACAGCCTCGTCGAGATAACAGTTTTATCCCTGAAGATTTTGTGAATTCAGAGAGATCAGATAACTCAGAAGCGTTGGTGTCTCAACCTGAGAAAGTACAACCTGAAGTAAACCAATCTCGCCCACAACAATTTGAACAACCGACTCCACCACCAGTCCAACAATCGGCGCAAAGAACAGAACCAGTTGGTCAGAAATGGGAGGAGGTAACACAAGCCTTCATTCCTTCGACGCAATCTGCTCAGCAAGAATCAAAAGTTACGGAAACCAAAGTGGGTTTCGTCAGCAATGAATCTATCGCTACTGAGGAAGGCACACTTTCTTCCGACATTAGCAAAGCTTTCTATGAAGGTTTGGGGATCAGTAATCCAGAATTGATCAGCAATGAAGCACTCCTGTTTAAACAAATGGGAACCTGTCTTCGTTTGTGTATCGACAACTTGCAAAAAGACCTTCATGAAGTGGAGTCACTTAAAGGTGAGCAGGGCTTAAGCGAAGCGGATTCTAATCTGGCGGAACTGATGCTGACTCTAAACAGCCAGAATCTACTGTCTCCTAATGAGTTGGTTGAGCAGATGTTAGATGAGATCAACGACCACCAAATTATTTTTAATAAAGCACTCAATGAGTTGCTGATCGAGCAATCTGAAACGAATGACCCTGTCACGTTTGCAAACGACGTCGCAAGTAAATCTATGTTCACTACCAAATCAAAACTGTGGGGTGAATATCTGGAGTTCTATGCTAATAACCGTCGCCAAATGAATGAGACATCGTTGAAAGGTTTGATCAAGAAAAACTACACCAAAGCGATTAAGGGAAGCCATGCGTAGTATTGCGATGTTGCTCGGATGTGCTTTGCTATCCGGCTGTTCCATGTGGGACCAATTTAAAGAATCAACCGGTATTACACCTGAAACGTCCTCGATCGAGTTGGTGATTGAGGCTTCTTCGGTTCTTAACGTTCGTGAAGGCGGGCAATCCTCTCCGGTGATTTTGCGCGTGCATGAACTGACATCACCAGTATTGTTTCGAAGCTTAGATTTCTTTGCCTTGTTTGAGAATGATAAAGCGTCACTGGGTGATGAATACATCAAACGTTACGAATACCAAATGCAACCGGGTGAAAAAATCCATGAGTTCTTGGAGCTTGACCCTGCTACTCGTGCCGTCGGGTTCTCGGTAGCGTTTCGCGATATTGACGGCTCTTCTTGGCGTAAAGTCGAAGTGATTGAAGAGAAGAGTGAGTACTACATCAAACTCAAGTTAGAAGGCAGTGAGTTAATTTCTGACAACACTCGCGGCATTGAACAAGTTTACTTTTAAGGAATAAAAGCATGTCTTTATACAATCCAGTTGTTTGGCAAGATGGAATGTTCATGAAGCCGCAGCACTTTCAGCAACTCGATCGTTCACAAAGTAAACTGTCGAGCATGTTGAGCGCCAATGCATCGCCTGTACATTGGGGAATTAAGCGTTTAGAGATCAACTCGCAACTGCTGGCGTTGGGTAAAATTGGTATTACTCGCGCTGAAGGCATTCTTCAAGACCGAACCCCTTTTGATCTTCCACTGCTCGCTGAACTGCCAGAAGTGAAAGACGTTGATCCTTCAATTGCTGACAAGGTGGTTTACCTTTGTTGTCCGTTACCTTCCGAACGTTCAGAGCTATTCGGCACCAAGAAAGACGGCGCACGTTACACGATGGAATCGCAAGAAGCGGTCGACGCTTGCTATGATTCGGAAGACATGGCAAACATCGTAGTCGGTAAGCTTAACTTTTGTTTGATGTACGACCACGAAGACAAGAGTGCGTACACATCGATTCCAATTCTAAAGATCTCTGAAGTGAAGCCAGACGGCAGTGTCATCCTAGATGAGAGCTTTATTCCGACTTGTATTGATATCCATGCTTCAACCGTACTGAACAAGTTTGCAACCGAATTTGCTTCTATGCTGAAACACCGCGCAGAGTCTATCGTTCAGCGCTTAGGTGTCGTTGACCAACAAGGTGTATCTTCAGTTTCTGATTTCATGCTGCTCCAAGCTCTAAACCGATACGAGCCATTATTCTGGCACTTTGCAAGCGCTGAAGGGGTTCATCCTGAATCGTTTTACCGCATTCTTCTTCAAGCAGAGGGAGAGCTTTCAACTTTGTGTTCGGCATCTCGTCGACCAGTTGAGTTTACCAAATACAATCACGGCGATTTGACCAGCTGTCTATCGCGAACACTTGATAGTGCGAAGATGACATTAAGTGTGATGTCTGAGCAGCGTGCAATGCCACTCACGTTGAGAGACCAAAACTACGGCATTAGAACGGCAGCGATTCCAGACAGCAAGATCATTGACACCACGACGTTTATCCTCGCAGTTAAAGCCGATGTTACTTTGGATGTTCTTCACACCCAGTTTGTTAGCCAAACGAAGATCGGTTCTATCGATAACATTCGTGACTTGATTAACCTTCAACTGCCGGGTATCGAGATCAAACCAATGCCAGTTGTACCTCGTGCATTGCCTTACCACGCTGGTTACACCTATTTCGAACTGGATAAGACCGGTGAAGAGTGGGCGGCACTGAAAAACACTGCTGCGATAGCGGTTCACGTAGCTGGCGACTTTGCTAACTTGTCGTTGCAACTATGGGCTGTTCGTCTATGAGTTATGCAGAAACCGACGTCACCGTAGTCTTATTCCAACCAGAGCCTGGCAAACCGATGGAGGTGATGCCAGCGCCTGACTTATCTCGTAACATCGCGGTACAAGACTTAAACATTGAAAACATGGGCATCAACCCTTTGGTCGATCAGTTCTCTTGGTTGATCGCCAGTTTGTCTTGTATGTCCTCAATTCCTTGGCTCGATGACCCAATGCCGTTTCGTGAACAAGTGGCTCGCGAGATAAGAAAAGGTGAACGTAAGCTCAATGAAATGGAATTGGATCGCGCATCCATCTTGGTCATCCGATACTGTTTGTGCGCTGCGATTGATGAATCGGTTTGCCGACAGGAGTGGGGGGCTAACAGCCATTGGAGCCAGAACAGTTTGTTGTCAGAGTTCCACAACGAAACATCTGGCGGTGATAAGTTCTTCGTTATTCTCGAACGCTTAAAAGCAGACCCACGCAAGTATCGTCACGTTATCGAGTTTCTGTATTTACTACTTCAACTTGGCTTTCAGGGCAAATACGGCCGTGAAGAACGCGGAAACGAAAAGCTCGCAGAAATCGGCAATACCATTTATCGCTTAGTGCGTGATGAACGTTTGGCAGAACAAGAGAAAGTCTCTCTCGTTAACCTTAAGGCCAAATACCTCAAGAAACCGTTAAAAAGGGTGATTTCACCCAAACTGATTTTAGGCATCAGTGCGATAGCCTTCGCGATCATGTATGCCGCGACCTACATCGTTATAGATTTAAAGTTCCAGCAATTGCTTGAAGTGTATCGATAAACAGAAGATCTCGAAATGAGATCTTCTTCCAGTTTTTAGCTTTATCGTGGATGTCACTGGCGATTTAGTGAAATTCACTAGTCATTTAGAGAGATTGCAATATGCGATCTCTTTTATTATTCAATCAACAAAATTCAAATGGATTGGTTATGGGCGTAACAGTTGGTGCAAATGGACTTTCGATAGTTCATAAAGGCTCAGGTGGTGAAGCGAATGCAACGCTCCCAGATGTTTGTTTAACGAAGGTCGGCAAGCCGATCGTTCCTATCCCTTATGGCAACAATGCTAAATCAGCAGACCTTGCTGGTGGCACTACGACTATCTCTATGGATGGCGGCAACAGTGTCGCAATCAAAGGCAGTACATTTTCAAAAAGTACCGGTGACGCGGGCGGCGATAAAAAAGGCGTTGCATCCGGCACGATAGAAGCCGAAGCAAAATTCATTTCAGCCTCACCAACGGTTAAGTTTGAAGGTAAGGGCGTATGTCGCCTGTCTGATCAAATGACTATGAACAAAGCCAACACTATGTGTTTGGGCGGCGCACAAAACCCATCGGTTTCTGTTACGGAAGATCAGGAAGGGACGTATACGGTTGACTTGTACCTCTCTTACTCAGACGGTGAACCCGTTCAAGGCGCAACTTACACTCTAACCGATCAATCTGGCGCCATATTTGAAGGAACATTAGACAACAACGGTAAGGCTTCGGTCGGTGGCGTTGCTCCGGGTGAGTTTGCCATAGAGTACGGTGAGGACAGTCGCGACTTTATGCCGAATGTTCCAACTAAGACCAATCCGAACTTTAATCCTAGTGCTAACGCTCAACTGATCATTGAAGAAACAAAGAAAGGCGAAGTTGGTTTCTGGGAAAATGCTTGGACGCGAATGTCTGGTGCCGCCAGTTGGATTTGGGGTGTGATTCTTGGTGATTTCAACGATGATGCTTCTGTAGAGCAGATCATCGCCAATACAGCGCTGACGATGATTCCTGTCGTAGACCAAGCCGCTGACGTGCGCGATTTATCTGCAAACATTATGACTTTGTTGAGTGAAGAAGAACGTGATAAGCCCGAAAACTGGTTAGCACTTTCACTTACCCTTGTCGGCTGCGTTCCTACATTTGGTAGTGCGGTCAAAGGCACATGTAAAGTAGCACTAAAAGGCGGTAAAGGAACATCAAAAGATACTTTGCTAGCCGTTTTAAGAGGCATGGGGAAAGGCGATCCAGAAAAATTCTTGCGTACATTAGATTGGGTGGATTACGCGAAACAAACCAGCCAGATTGTTAGCGATGTTCTAAAACCGTGTATTGAAGTGGCAACTGAGCTGGCTTCATACGCAAACAGAATGGGCGCAGATGAGCTCGGCGCGTATTTCTTGAAGCTAGCGGATGAAGTGAAAATCATCGATAAGATGGTGCCGGACAAACTAAAAGAAGCGATGGGCGAGTTTGATGATCTTTTTGCTCGCATCTTAGGTAAGGGCGAGAAAACGTACCCAGCAAAAGTAAAACACAATACAGGTGAGTCTGCTCAGTCAGGAAAGAACTCTGCAAAGGCGAATGAAGAAAAAGATAAAAAGCCTGTTAGGTGTAAGATTTGTAAAAGAGTTGCTGGCAAAAAAGAGGGAGAGTGCGCCGATGCTCTAAGAACAAAAGGGAAGAACAAATAGTGAAAAGACAAGAAGCGAACCCTAGCAATACGGTGAAAGAGTTTGAAGGTGATGTATTTCGCCAAACTGACTCTTATAAGTTAGCGAGTGCCGATATTAGAATGTCCCACCCTCTGAACCTTAAGTCAGGCGCTCTCGATGCACACCATATAATAAGTGATATGGTTGTTAATAGTCTAGCAACCTTTAGAACATTACAAATGCAACGAAAAGGTTGGTCGATGAATCATGGAACCAATCTAGTTTTACTATCATCGGATGAAGAAATTTGTTGTTATTACGAGACTCCTCAACATTCTTCTGGCCATACTGATTCAAGCATTTCGAACTCTTTTTATGGCACTAAAGCGAGGATGCTTAAAGAGTCATCAAAGATAAAAGACAAAGGGCTTAAAAAGTCTATCGATTCGACAATTGGTTACCATAAAGTAGTTGCGATAAAGTTAGCACTGACATTGAACAAATTGAATTGTGACACTGATTACTTAATCTATGTCGATGAGATTGATGACGTATCTAAAAAAATACTGGGTTATATTTCGAACTTTAAACTGCTGCTAAAAGGTGATGGCGTTAGGTTCAAGGAAGGAAACATAGGATGTGGTGTATGTAGTAGTAGGGACGCTCACTTTACGCCCGGAGGCTTCAAGTTTTTTAATAAACGACGAGATACAGCAGAAAAGGATGAGCATACAAGAGAAAGCGAAGGATTGGTTAAGTCCAACATCACGTATCAAAAAAATAATAAAGAGTACAGTACTTCAGTTAAAAACAATATGGTGTACGAAAATATTTATAAAAAAATTGAGCCGAAGGATGTCGTGAAGGATATGATCTTCGACAGTAGTGAGCGTAGGTTAAAGAACATCAAGGAGTTGTGAGCAAATGAGCACTGAACAACTAACAACATTTAGCGAAAACTTATTAGGTAGTGATATTATTGCCAAACCAGCTGATGGCAGAGAATTTTTATATTCTACAGATATATTCGTTCCAGTTTCAACATCTGCTCCTATAGTTTGGACTGCTGGTGAACACCCACTCGAAGACGTTCCCGATATAATCGATAAAGGTGATCGGCTAGTTTCTAGACTGATAATGGAAGCTATTATGGCGTGGGATCCATATGGTGTGATATTCCTGCCTGCCGAGCTACATTCCACTTGCAGGCAACTAACGGGCTTTTACATCATGTCGGTTAATAATACCATTGACGTTATTAATGATGAGGAAAGTTTTGTGTTTACTAGGGATAAGTCTCATCTAGGCTTACCTCCAAAGGTAGTAGTCTCTGAGCTATACATATCTGAGTCGAAGTACAACGCTATTGAACCACATAAGAAGCATATATTCAGAGTGCAAGGCTCAGATGACACGATTTTCTTTTCTACTGAGTTGGTTGATAATGTTTGGGATATCGCAGAGAAAAATGGCGCAGTAGGTCTCGTGCAAGAGCCATTTGATTTTGATGAAGAGGCACCTGTATTTTAATTATGAAAGAACAATATCATTTACTAACTAAACAAGACTTAGGTAACTTCCCATTCCAACAAAGCCCTAAGCCAATAGTGCCAGTTGAGCCTGATTTACTGCTTGAAATGACCTTTTCTCCAAAGCTATTTATCATCAGTGATATTGCATCAGAAGTAGAGAAACTGGTCGTACACGGAGTAGAGTGGTTAGACGCTCGCGTGGATTGTTCTCCAAGCCAACCAACAGATGATCAAATTAAAGTTTACGAAGATTATCGAATGCCTTATATCCATCAAACTTATAAATTGACGGACAAAGAAAAACAATACGGCAAGTTGAACTGGTTAGACATCGAGTCGACAGAGTTTGACTTTTCTAAATTAGAAAATATTCCCTTAGAAGAACGATTGATATTTAAACTAGAAGAAGATTTTGGCTTAGTTTTCATTCACCAAAGTGTGATTGACCTTCTTAAAAAAGACGTCGAGGACGTTTGGGTAAGGGATGTATAATGATAAGCGCTGAAAGGCGCTTTTCTTTTCTTGAAGGTCATGTACACGCATGACAAAAATAATAACTAACACTACAGTGGTTAGGAATAATGAATAAAACAATTAAATTAACTTTGCTGTTGGTGGCGGCAACATCGGTCGTCGGCTGTCAAACAATGCCGAATCAAACACCGACTTCTACGGCAACTCAAGAAACTATTGAATATGCGAAAGCCGAACTTGATGGACAGCGTTTCTACAAACTTAATGAATATGACCAAGCGATTGAGGTTTCGGATGACGGGGTCATTGTATTCAAGTCTTACTTACCTCGTAGCGGCGGTTACGAATGGGTACCTATAGTCATTCAGGACAGCAGTTTTTATGTGTCATGCGACTATTTCCGAGAGTTTGTGGATGCAGGAATGGTAGTGCAGGCGCAGTTTGTCGGTAAAGGTGGGCGTATTGAATACTATGATAAAAAACGCTGTGAAGAATACGGCGAGCCCGTTTGGAATTAAAACGTTTCTATTTAAGCGCCATTCGGCGCTTTTTCACTCTCTGCACCCAACACCCACTATCTGGCATATCAATTAATCGTCTCGACAAAAATAACTCAGCGTAATTGGCGTTGGTTTAAAATGAACCACACTAGGTCAAATGGTACACTGTACTCATATAGATACACTGTAATTTAACGTTTGAACCTCTTCCCCCAAATATTATTTTTTGCGTTCAAACGTTGAGAAATACCCCTATGCGTTTGTCGTTAAACCTCGTGATTGCATCCACGTTCGGAGCTGTTGCTCCTGCCTCTGCTAACTATGATCTAGATTCTTTACTCGAAATGCCATTGTGCTCCTTGGCTGAAACCAAGGTTGTTTCGGCCACTCGAACCTCGCAATCCCTTGCAGATACGCCCGCGTCTGTATATGTCATTACCGCAAAAGAGATTAAACGCTCTGGTGCGCGCTCTGTAGCTGATGCGTTATCTTTGGCACCTGGACTGCATGTCGCGAAATACTCCAATTACGATTGGGGTGTGACCGTGCGTGGCAATAATGAAACCTTGAACAATAAAATGCTGGTCATGGTTGATGGTCGTAGTGTGTTTAACCCGATGTCTTCTGGTGTGGATTGGGATTTAATCCCCGTCAGCATGGACAACATTGCTCAGATCGAAATCGTACTCGGTCCAGTTGGCACAGTATGGGGCGGCAATGCCGTAACTGGTGTTATCAACGTCATCACAAAAGAAGCAGACGGTGCGGCAAAAGGGAAGGTGTCAACCAGTTTCGGAAACTACGACTACAGTGAATATCAGCTCCATCATGCGGGCTCTGCTGGAGAATACGCAAACTACAGTCTTTACGGAGAGTTCGTTGAGCACATGCCATGGACCAGCGATGAAGCGCGTGTACAGCCGTTTCAGCATTTCAATGTGTATACCGAGCGCTTTGGTGGTCGTTTGGATTATCAGAAGCATGAACATACATTGAGTGTTCAGGCTGGTGGCATTCGTTCCCGTGAAGATTACAACTGGGGTAACTTCCAACCGCATTTCATCATGCCTGGTGCAGAGTCTATGCGTTCTTTTGAAACCGAAATGACGATGCAAGAGTACTTCGTTGGTGGCCATCATATTTTTGACCGCGCCAATGGCGACAGTTGGGAAAACGAAGTTTGGTTTACCTACAGCTCTAACGACAGTACTCATGCTAATGCAAAGTTCTTTAGAACCGATCTTGATTCACATTACACTTTCTCTGATTTATGGGGTACCGAGTTAACCCTTGGCGGTAACGCTCGCCTGATTGATGAGCAATTTGGCACCTTTTCAAAGCGTGATGAGGTGACAATGCCTTATTTACGTGTAGCGGAAGACCCTGATTTTCTGAACCAGTCTTATGGCGTGTACATGAACTGGAATATTCCCGTAATGGATAAGACCAAGTTAACGCTGGGCAACCGTTGGCAATACAATAACCTGACTCATGATATCGATCCGCAACCGCAAGTTCGCTTGAGTTATGAGCTTGCAAGCAACCAAAGAATTTGGGCAGGTTGGGGGAAAGCGATAGTGACGCCGTCACGCCTTGAGTTGAGTACTTACCTGCGTGAAAACCAATACATGCAGAACGTAATGTTCAGCGATAACAACTATTACGATTACTACTACAGTACGTTGCTTAAAGGCAATGAAGATCTGGATGTCGAGTCTGTCTCTACGTATGAACTTGGTTATCGTTTTTGGGATGAACATCGTTTGCAATTCAGCATCGGTGGCTTTTACACCCGACACGAAAACATTCGCGTTTATAAAACTGAATCTGCGACTCAAAACATTATCGCAGAGGGCTCATCTCCGGGGACTATTGGCACTGTGGTGGAACAATATACGTCTAAGCTGATTGATCCGATATGGAGCGAAAGTTTTGGTGGTGAAATCGCTGTGAAATGGCAACCCCGCGATGATCTTCAAATCAACGCAAACTACAGCTATAAGCGAATTGTTGGTCATTGTGAAGGAGCCATCTGCTCAAACAATGATGCTGTGAAACGAATGATTGAAAATGAGCCAAACCACTTTGTGAATGCGCAAGTAATGTGGGACATCACACCGCAATGGTGGGTAAGTGTCAGTGGTCAATATGTTTCTGAATCGGAACTGCATGAAGATTACGAGTCCGCATTGAATCCAGTGTCTGTTGCCAATAAAGACTACAACTGGCCTGAAGTCGTTTCCTTTGATGCATCTCTAAGCTGGCAGTACAACGATTGTATGCCAGAGATTATCGCGTCGGTCGAGAACTTAGGGGCTGACCAAAGCAAAGAGTTTCCTAACAATTACAACTCTTTTGCTAATGGCACACAGTATTGGTTGACGCTAGATTGGGATTACGCCAGATGGTGAGACGATTCGAGAAGAGTTCTGCCTTTAAATGGGGCATAACCTTATGGGCATTGCTAAGTGCAACGTTCGCGTTCGGTCAATATGACGATGCCGATTTGAAAGCGGTCTACTTGTACCGATTTGCTTTACTCGCCGATTGGGGGGCAACAGGCAAGTCTATTGCGCCTGTAGAATATTGTGTGTCTGAGGGTGACTCCGTCGCTGAGCATTTAAAACGCATTGTTGCTCGCAAGCCTCAGCTCTCTCGTTACTATGACCTGTCGAGCGATGTAAAGCCGAGTACTTGCCATATTCTTTATATTCCACAAGCGAAGCCTTCCCAGATTGAAACGCTGAGAGAAACTTATCCTCATTCGTTGTTAATCAGCAATGGTGAACAGTTTGTTTTGATGGGAGGAATGGTAGCATTTGTGAAAGTGAATAACCGTATCCGCCCTATGGTATCGCGCGGTCATGTGGCGCCCACTCAAGTACAACTTCGGGCTCAGTTGCTCAGTATTTCGATTCTAGTCGAAGATGAGGTGGTGCCATGATTCGCTCCCGTCTCGCTCGATTACCACTGCGTCACAAAATGATGCTTCCAACTTGGCTTATGATTACTCTCATAGTTATAGGTCTTGGCACGCTTGCCATTCAATACTTAGTCCTAGCCCAAGAAAGCGCGTTAGAGCGTCGTACCAATATTCTTGGTCAGGGAGTTGCGAATACACTTCAAGCGGCATTGATGTTTGACGATTCATACACCGCGAAAGAGCAACTGATTAACCTGAGTTTTGATCCCGATGTGATTTCAGCGCTGGTGGTGAATCAACATGATAAAACCATCGCATCTATTGAAGATCTACCAAAAGGCTGCGAATGGCAAAGCCGTACCTTGAAGTGCTCGCATCTTAACGTTGTGATGCGTCATTATGATGTGGTCTTAGGTGATGAAAAGCTTGGCGCGTTAGAGATCTGGGTATCGTTAGAAAACTTACTCATCAATGAGCGCAAGATGTGGTTATCGCTTGGCGTTATTGTGCTGCTGCTGTCTATGTGTGCATGGGCTTTGGCGAAGCTGCTGCATTCACTTATTTCGTTGCCGCTTTTGTCTCTGCATCGCTCAATAGAGCATATGAGTAAAGTCGGGGTGATTCGTAAAGCTCTGCCTGTTTACCACCAGGATGAAGTAGGGAAGCTGACAGAGTGCTTTAATGAAATGACCATGAGCTTGGCAGAGCGTGAGTCTCAGGTCGCGCAGGTTCTAAAACGTGTTGAGGACAAAAACCGTTATATACACAGTGCGCTCGATGCAATGCAACGTTGCGTTCTGGTAGTTTCTTCAAGTCATAGGGTAACGTACTTTAACCCGATCGCGTCTAAAGAATTACGAGGCATGGAGGTAAACTCTGAAATCAGACGTTTGCTCGTAAGCCGCTTTGAGCCCCTGTCAAAAATTGAGCGGGTGATGTTTGCGATCGACACTCACACGACGGTAAAAGGTGTTGAAGTCCGAAGTTTGGATAAGACCAAACGTTATCTCATCTCTTGTAATCCAATGGACACGGAAAAGAGCAGTCTGATTCAGTTGCAAGACATCACGGAGCAAACGCTTTCCGAGCAACGCCGTAAATTACTGGATCTGATGTTCGATCAAAACCAAGACGCAATCTTAGTGCTTAATCGAGCATTGGGCATTCAAACTCAAAACCACGCCGCGACACAATGGTTTGGTGAAGTAGATGCATTAAAAACGTTAGAGCTTTTATCGCCTTTTGAAGTCACAAAGGCCGTCAAACTGCGATTACTCAAAACTGGGCACTACAAGACGCATGTAGAGCTCAAAAACCAACAAGGGCGCGTGATGCCTTGTGAGTTGAAAGTACGTGTATTGAAGAGCGAAACGGGTCGAGCAGAAGCCTTTGTTGTTTCCTTTACCGATCTAACCATTGATATTGAATTGAAGCGTTTGAACTACCAAGCGAATCATGACCCGCTCACTGGGCTTGCGAACCGCTCCAAAGCAATGCGCCGTCTACAAGAAAAGCACGATGTCGGTGCTTCTCAGCATATCTTGTTTGTCGACTTGGATGGATTTAAAGCCGTCAATGACAAATACGGTCACGCGATAGGCGACCAATTGCTCAAAGTCGTTGCTCAACGCTTGATGAACTGCGTCGCTCGCAGAGATTTAGTTTCGCGTTTGGCTGGTGACGAGTTTTTGATTGCTGTAAGGGATGCGACAAGTTGTGAGCCTATTGCACAACGCATCATAGAAAGTTTATCCAAGCCATTTCAGTTTGGTGACGTAACGTGTGACATCTCTGCCAGCATCGGTGTGAGTTATTGGTCGAGAGAAGACGGTTCGACGTTGGACGAGAAAATCAATGAAGCCGATATGGCGATGTATCTAGCCAAGAATAACGGGAAGAATCAGTTTCATTGTCTTAATGAAATAACATGTATGGTTGATTAATCATCAAGGCCACACTTAGCCAGTGTGGTCTTTTTTTCATCACAAGCGGGTGTCTAATTATACTCTTTTGTTTATTGTGACGCACGTTATGCTGTTTATTTGTTGTGCAAACAGTTTCGTGTTGATGATGAGATGGTCTACGCAAATGTGTTGTAGTCCAAGGTGGATAATTTTGTAAGAATGTCCTGACGAAATCGAATAAAGTCTTTTAATAACAGTGATATAAAAACATTTCTCAAACTGTCGAAGTTTGACATTTAAGCTGTGCAAATTAGTCTGACCTCCCAAGTCGTGGAAGTCGTTATGTTCAGCATTCTAAGAAAAACCGTTGTATTTTTTGCCGCATTCATCGGAATTGCGTCTTCAAACTATTCTCTCGCTGCGGAAGAACCAACTGATGCCGTTGTGGTTGGCGTGATCGCACAAATGTCCGATGACCCTAATGCCGGCATTAAGGTGAACGCCTTCTATGGTATTAACCTAGAGTACCTCACGAACATTGCGAAGGTTCTCAATCTCAAGCTTGTTCTGCGCTCTTATGACAACATTCCCGATATCCTCAATGATATTGAAAGTGGCAAGATTGACGGGGCCGTTGGTTTTAGTAAAACCCCTGAGCGTGAAGCCCGATTCATTTTCTCTGAACCTTTCTTCTCTAGCACCGTCGCTGTTTGGTATCGCGAAAACAGTTACTACAAACGCGACCCTCGAGAACTGCAATGGGTATGCGTGGTAGGAACCGTATATTGCGAGTTCCTGAAAGACATGGGTGCAACCAAAGTTCGCGAAGTTCAAACACGTGCTAAAGCATTTGAAGAGGTGAGAACTGGCCGTGCGAATGCGCTGATCTCAACCTATGTCGCGATCAACCAATATCTAGATCAGAACGACATTGTGAATGGCTCGGTTGATATCCCAAGTTGGTTAAACGAGGAGGACGTGAGCTTTATTACTTCTAAGGAAAACCAAGCGCTTGTCGATAGAATTGATCGCATTTTAAGTTGGGAGCGCAATGGTAAAAACATTCGCTCTGTTGCATCGAAAAATCCTTATCACGTCAACGACAAATTGCTGGTGGAATACCGCCGTGATCTCAAGAACAAAGAGACCATCACTTACAGCAGTAGCGAAGAGGCGTTCCCGTTTCTGTTCAGAAACTCGCACACTGGTCGTTTAGATGGCTTCCTACCGGATTTTATTGACCTCATCCAATCTCGGACTGGACTTAAGTTTGAATACTTAAAACCTAGCAGCAGCTTAAACAGTGGTTTGACCGCATTTAGCGCCGACATTGTTCCTGTCGCCTACGTAGATCATGCGCGTTCTTCAGATTGGCTCATCACCAAACCTTTTATGCACAACAACTTTGTCGCGATTGAAGCGCTCGATGTAGACAGTCATCCGCCTCACGATGCGAAATCGGGCATATTAATGAGCCTAAAGAAGCAGGGGTTGGTGAATCTAGATTCATGGAAAGAAGAGCGTTTCACTCGTTACGACGATTTAAAGCAGTTGCTGAGCGATTTGAAATCAGGGGAGATCGATGTCGCCTATGTCCCGGACGACATCGTTCACAGCATGATTGCGCAAGATAATATCGATGGGCTGCTTATCAGTGAAAAAGACGTCCTTACGCTTTCTATTGCTTTTGCTGTAGCAAACCACAACACCAAATTAAAGAAGATCCTCGACAGCATCATCGACACGATCGATGCCAAAGAGATAGACAAACTCAACCGTACATACCGTAACTTCAACTTGGTCTATGGATACGACGAAGAGCATATCTTTACCATCGTGCTGTTTGTCGCGGTGGTGTTCGTCATCTTGCTTGCCATTGTTTACTTCGTTCTGGCTCATCTTAAGTTAAAAGTGAATTTGGCGGAGCTCAACGCGACCAACGAAGAAAAAGAAAAACAGTGGCTGATGGAGATAATCCAAGAGATCAACAGCATTGTCTTTATCCACGGTGAAGATAATCAGATCCAGATGAGCAACTGTTCTTTGTACCGCAATAATCGCTGCAAAGGCTGTACGATTCAAAGCCGAAAGGGGGCGAAACCGCTGGTGGATAACGTACGCGAACTGCGCCAAGTGATTGCAGGAAAGCGTATATCGGATACGACGGCATCTAATGCTTGTAAGCTCGGTATTCAGCATGTTTATCGAGAGCGTAAATCCATTCTTTCACCAAGCAGCAAGAAGAAGTTCGTTCTAACCGTTTTACAAGATATCACCGAGCAGAAAGAGCGAGAGTTTGCACTCATTGATGCGCAAGAGAAGGCACAAACTGCGGTTCGTGCGCGAGAAAACTTTTTGGCGACAATGAGCCACGAACTCAGAACTCCGTTATCTGCGGCACACGGCTTATTGGACTTGTTGACCCGTCAGACTAATCGTGAATCTAGTAAAGAACTCATAACCCAAGCGATGCGTTCTCTTAATCACTTGAACCTACTGGTGGATGAGGTTCTTGATTACTCCAAGCTTGAAGCGGGTCAATTAAAAGTCACGCCGACCAAAACCAATGTGGTGACCACACTCAGTGATGTTGTGCGTAGCTTCGAGCCAAAGGCCGTAAGTAAAGGTTTGGATTACCGTGTGACTTTCAAACCGTTTGTGAATCCTTGGTTGAAAGTTGATGCGGTGCGTTTGGTTCAGATCACCACAAACTTACTGTCTAACGCGGTGAAATTTACCACCGATGGTGAGATCAGCGTTAGCGTAGCAATGAATGAAGGGCAGTTGATCCTGAAGATTGCAGACACAGGTATCGGCATGACGGAGACACAGCTTGATGGCATTCTTCAACCGTTCGTGCAAGCCGATGACACGATCACACGTAAGTACGGTGGCACAGGGCTCGGCTTGAGCATTGTTGACCGTCTTGTGGAATGCATGGGCGGGGATCTCTGCATCGATTCCCAATTCGGCCTAGGCACGACAATGGTGGTGAAGCTACCAGTGATTTTCTGCGAAGCTGAACCGCAAGCGGCCATTCGTTATACTTTCTCACCAACCTTACCTTCGAATGTTCGTGATTGGTGTCTAGTTTGGGGAATGGAGTCTACGGATGTAGCGCCATGCTTGGCGGGTAAGTTTTCATCTCAAGGCAAATTCCAAGGTCTCAATTTGGTGTGTGGGGAGAACCGCGAATGTGAGCTTTCTCCTTCAGACGCTAAGTACCCCGACACACTTTTGGCGCTGTTAACACAAGATTGTTCATTGAAGCCAAAGCAAACTAAAAAACTCAGTGACGTGTATTGGAAGCACGGTTCGGTTTTGGTTGCAGAAGATAACCCGATTAACCAAAGCGTAATTACGATGCAGCTGCGAGAACTTGGCATCGAGCCTGTGATCGTCAGTAACGGATTAGAAGCTTGGCAATATGTAAACCGAGACGATCAAGTGATCTTAGTGCTGACCGATTTCCATATGCCAGAGATGGATGGCTTTGAGCTAGTGAAGAAGCTTAAAGCAACACCTGAGCACGCTTCGATCCCTGTAATTGGCGTGACAGCAGAGGATTCTCGCTTAGCCAATGAACGAGCCAAAAACATCGGGATTGATGACATCTTATACAAGCCTTATGACTTAGAAAAACTCAAGTCGAAGCTGCTGCCTTACCTTGGTCAGGAAAAAGAGGCGAAGTGGCCTGAGTGGATTGAGAAGTTCAGAAAGCAAGATGCGCATGAGATTGCGAATGTGTTTAAGAGTTCGATGACACAAGACGTTTCCAACTTAAAACAAGCAGAAAGCAAGTTAGAGAAAAAACGCATTATCCACGGAATTAAAGGAGCGCTCGGTGCCATTGGTGTCAGCATTTTGGCCGAACTGTGCGTTGAAGCAGAGCAGGCGAGCGACGCCGACTTTGAATCACATGTCACTGGCCTTATTGACCGAATCGAACAAGAAATCAACCTCGCAGAACATTGGATAAAAGCTCATGAATAAACCACTAAACGCGATGGTGATTGATGACCATCCACTGCAAATTACGCTGTTAAAGCAAATGTTGCTGCGTCACAACGTAGACGTTGCGTCATTCGATGACGTCGATAAAGCCATTGCCCACGCAAAATCGGCGAATATCGACATTATCTTCTGTGATCTGCAAATGCCAAACAAAGATGGCATCGACATGATGGAAATGCTTAACCAGATTGGTTATCGCGGCAAAGTCGTGCTGGTCAGTGCGATGGAGCTGACAATCGTTACAGCTGTGCGCGCTATGTGCGAGACGTTCAGTTTTGAAGTTCTGGGTAAGTTACTTAAACCCTACGATGAAAGCCAAGTAGTCGAAATGCTGAGAAGAGCAGGGCTTGAACCGGTTAAAAATACACATTTCCAACAAGATATCTGCGTTCAAGACCAAGAGTTCTTGTTCGCATTGGCTGAAGGTAAAGTCAAAAACTATTACCAGCCTTTAGCAGATGCCAACTCTGGCGAGATTATCGGTTATGAGGCGCTTGCTCGTTGGTTTCATCCGATTTACGGCGTGCTTGCTCCGCATAATTTCCTTTCGATTGTTGAACGTTGTCACTTGTCAGCAGAGTTATTTGATGCAGTGTTTAGCAACGCGTTATACGACATGAAAAATCGCGGACTCAAGCAACATGTCTCCCTCAATGTCGATCATGACAACCTAGAAGACGCGGAATTTGCGAACCAATTTATCTTCCGTTGTCAGGAGCATGGCATCAGTCCGGACCGATTTACGATAGAGATAACAGAGCGAGACACATTTCAAACCAGTCCAGCGCTCTACAAGAACCTACTTAAATTTCGAATGAATGGGGTAACGATCAGTATTGATGATTTCGGTACCGGCTCATCCTCGTTAGAAAAGCTTGCTCAACTGCCTTTCAACGAGCTGAAAATCGACCGTTCATTCGTTCAAGGGTTAGTTCATGACCCGAAAAAGAAAAACATAGTGTTAGCGATATGCGCGCTAGCAAAAAGCTTAAACATTAGCGTCGTCGCAGAGGGGGTGGAAGACGAGGTAACGCTAGAGGCCATGCGCCAATACACCGTTGATGTGTGCCAAGGCTATTACATCGATAAACCTATGCCATTAGAAGCAATAACGATATTGAACGAAAAGAATGATGAATAAAATGAACTGCTTGATCTTTGATGATCACCCACTGGTTTGCATTGCTATTAAATCCTTGGTCGAAAGCCTAGGCATTGCAAATGAAGTTATGACGGCAACAAGCTCAAAAGACGCACTAAAAACACTGAAAGAATCGGATATCGGTCTGCTCATTTTGGATGTGAATCTCGCGGACTGTGATGGGTACGATTTTTATAAGCGTATTAAATCTCATGGTTTCAGTGGCAAGGTCATCTTCTTCTCTGCTGAGACCAGCCACATGTATAGTCAAATGGCGTTTCGCTCGGGCGCTGATGGTTATGTGTGTAAGTCCGAAAACCATGAAATTTTGAAAGATGCGATAGAAGCCGTAGCGAAAGGGTACTCGTTCTTCAAATTCAAACAAACGGTAGAAGAACATCGAAATGTACCGACGTTATCCAGCCGTGAAAGCGCCGTCATGAAGTTACTACTGCAAGGGAAGAGTAACCGAGATATCGCAGATGTCCTGTCTATCAGTGACAAGACTGTTAGCACCTACAAGCGACGCGTTCTGGATAAGTTCAATGTAAAAAACATCGTTGAACTGACGAAAGTTGCCGATACATAACGCACGAAGAGGTTCAGGATGAAGCTAAAAAACTTATACCTGTCGTTGTTCGTGTCTTCACTTCTGTTTATGACATCGATAACGCTGATAGGGGCGCTAGTGATCTCCTATGAAGTAAAGCAGTTCGGCTTGTATACGGAAAGCGTGACCAAGATGAAGCAGAAAGTGATCATGCTTGGTTTACTGACAGAAGAAAAGCTTGATGCGTACGCGAATAAAAGCGCGCAAGACGTTATTGATAGCACGGAATACAACTTTCCAGACTCCGTATATCCATTAGGCGAAGATAAAGAGTTAGATTTTGTAGAGGCCATCGCACGTAAAGCGATGCATGAAGCTGAGCGGTTTATTTCAAGTATCTATGACCGTGAAGGTATTCTGCTTTATTTCCGTTCTTACACGGGGAATAAGCTGATTTTCGACCACCCTGTGGAGGGTTTGGATCGTAAAGAACGTGTCGAATTCAATGAAGAGTGGTGTAAAAAGAACTACTCCTGTTTGTTGTCGGCTTGGAATGATCAGTTAACGGACCGAATTCTAATATCTAACCCGTTCAAAACGCCTTATTCGGGAGCGATGGCATTCACCATCATGAGTCCTGTGTATCTGAACGGGAAATTGGTTGGTGAATTCGGAGAGCAAGTGTATCTGAATTCACTGTATCAGGAAGGGAAGGCGATTGATGTCAACATCAATAATGGTTACAAGCATATATTGCTGTTCTTTCCTGGTTATCCTTGGCCACACTTTGCGTATAGTCAAACTTACATGGCAGACAACAATAACTTAATTGTTTACGACTACCCATTGAGTAAAGTCGTTATTGATTATTCGTTTTTATTTTTGATTTACTTCACAGTCGCCTTTGCCTACTTTTCGAAGGTACAAGAAACAAGAGAGAAACGAGTCGAATTGGCCAATGCCATCTCAAACGCAACCAAAGATGAGCTGACGGGACTCTTCAATCGGAAAGTATTTCGAGAAGAGCTATTTAAGCGCAAGTTAAGAACCGCACCATATTCTGTTATTGCCATTGATGGTGACAGAATCAAACGAATTAACGACAAGTTTGGGCATCACGTGGGTGATGAGGTTATCGTGATTATCGCAGAGGCAATGCGCAAAGTATTCAGAACCACAGACTACTTGGTTAGAACCGGGGGAGATGAATTTGTGGCTATCTTACCGGGTTGCAGCGCTAGCAAAGCATCTATGTTAGAGAAGAAGTTACAAGATGTAGTTAAGGACAACCCATTAAAGAAAATGGAGGTAGATATCAGAGTAAGTACTGGATTAGCGGTAAGTAGCGAGCATGAATCTTTGCAAGATGTCATCATGCGTGCAGATGAAGATCTATACGAATGTAAGCGAAAGCGATGCTAAAGTGAGACAGTGTCTTACATCTGCAAATTGCAATAAATGACTTAAATGTCAGTAAGTGGCGATATAAGAGTTTGATAAACTTGACCAAAACGTGACTTTGGTCTTCTATAGTAAAGCAGCCTATGCAAAGGCTGCTTTCTTTGTATTTGGCTGAAGGTAATTATAAAAAACACAATTTTAATCTTTGATTCTATTTGGTAACCGCGCTGTGAATAAAGATCTAGACCTAAATTTGCTCAAAATACTGGTGCTGCTAGAGCGACATCGCCAACTTAAGCCTGTTGCGAAAGCACTAGGGAAAAGCGAAGCATCAATCAGTAAATACCTGACTCGTTTACGAACACAACTGGAAGATGAGCTTTTCATTCGGCACGCTCATCACTTTGAACCCACCGACTACTTAAAACGAAAACTGCCAGAAATCACAAGTGCGCTCGATCAGCTTGAGTCTTGTTTGGTACGACGTGAATTTGATCCTTTGTCTTACGATAAAAGCATTACTATCTGTTTGCCACAATCTGCACAGCAATCGTTTGGTCACTTGCTTTTAGGTGACCTGATGGATTTGTTTCCCAATGCTTACGTGAATGTTGCAAGCAGTACAGACAACACCATCGCCGATATTCTGGAAGATAAAGTCGATATGCAATTGCATTACTTTAATGAAGAATATCCTAAAACGATCCATCAACAGTTTATTGGCTACGCGCCTGCTGTTGTTGTGGTTCCAGAAGAGCTGGGTATTCACGATATAGAGAAAGCGTGTGAGCTTAAATTTATCCTACTGGAATTAGCGGGTTGGAAGGATAGGGAGCAAGTGACGAAGCGAGCGCTTGAGCAGAGCGGATTAAATATTGACCGAGTCGCGACTATCGGAAACATCACCAGCTTATTAAAGGTAATCAGAAAAAGGGCTGCAGCGACAATTTTGCTTGAGTATCAAAAACCGATAGATGGTTTTAATTTTATTCCAGTACCGGAAACCTTCTACCCAGAGGGGCGTCCGAAAGTTGTGGTGCAGATGAAACAAACTCATCGCTACAACTCGATGCACCAGTTATTAACTGATGCCATCGCGAGATACGTAATTACCTAAACTGAGTGTCTGAACAAAACTAACAGCAAAGACTGCCACATTCTTCTTGAGGAAGAGTATTAAGAAGCTCTACGACAGACTCGGCATGATATTTCTTCAAGATGCGAGTTTTGTAGGTGCTGATGGTTTTAGCACTCAGTGACAGTTGTTCAGAGATCTTCTTATTTGAGTAACCTTGTGCAAGGTAGTGAAATACCATCGCTTCTCGGTTAGATAAAGTGACGTTACCCGATGATTGGTTATGCGTCGCTTTAAACATCGAATATCCACGCGTTACGCTCACGATCGCATCCATAATGGTGGCTTTCGCTTCATTCTTATTTAAAAATCCGTGTGCACCCATTTCAAATGCGGCTTTTGACAAGCTCGAGTAATCGCGAGAAGAAATAAACAAGATTTTGCCTTGGTAGCCTGTCGCTAATATGTTCTTAGCCAAGCGCATGCCGTCTCGATCACCTAGTACGACGTCTAAAATAACCAAATCTACAGGTTGGTTACGAATAATTTCCATAACTTCAGCGCTGTCTGTTGATTCTACGGCATTAACAGATTGGAAAGCGGTTTGAACAAGAGAAGCGAGCGCTTCGCTATATAGCGGTTGGTCGTCGATAATAAGAACATTATTCATTTTTGTACCTCACCTGATATTTCAATTTACTTGCCGCTTCCTTTCAGCACTCAATAAAAGAGGTAAGATTGTAGGAAAAATCCGTGAGGGATGGGTGAAAATGACAATTTCATTATTTGAAAAGGCGTGTCTCGTTTATGAGATTGCTTCGCGCAAAAAATAATAGAATCAAGTAGATAGATTGTGAGCGAATCACAGTGTTGCATTGACGTATCAATCTTTGTTTCTCGTCGGAAAAAACTGACATTCTGAAATAAGTTCAATGATAACAATAGGATAGGTAATTTTGCTTTGGTTGATCAGTTTGCGCCTGAATCCATGGGTTTTTAGTATTTCATTCTTGCTGTTTTCATGGAGTTAGGCGGAATGCTAAACAAGGTTAAAAAAATAAAACATAAGTTTTACCTGATTTTAAGTGCCGTTATTTTGGTGCTATTTGCAATCACCGTGGTGGGTATTGTTACCACCAAACACATCAACAATAATTTTATTCATTTTCAAACCATCAATAACACTGCTTTTGAAGCAACCGAGATCGAAACGAACCTTTTAACCGCTCGAACCAATGCACTGACATATCGGACGAATCGCGATCCTCAATTTTTTTCTCGATCTATGGATGCGTTAAAATTAGCCCTTACCGAAGCACAAAAACAGGCTGAAAATGCCTTCGATCCAGAGCGTAAAACTCGATTTGAAAAGGTGACTTCTGAATTGGTTCGCTACATGGAAAATCTAAATGACGTTTCTCGCTTAATGAAAGAGCGAGATCTAAAGGTTGCCGAACTTGTTTCTTTTCAAAAGCAAGTGGAATCAAAATTAGAAAAACGTCTTTCTAAAGCGACAGATGTAACGCAATATCGTGCAGAGCTTGCTGATGCCACCTTGGTGTTTAAAGCGTTAACACAAGAAGCGACAGAATACCTATTGACCAATAATGAGAGTGACTATCAGCAGTTTGAATCAAAGCTCGACGAGTGGAAGTTGTATTTGACGAAACTTGGTTATGTTAATCAAGAGCAGTTAAATGCACTAACGGACAGCTTTGCGAGTTCCTTGTCTCAGGTGGCTGTGTTAATTCGAGAAAGAAATGCTCGATGGGACGTGTTAAAGGAGATTGGTTTTGATATTTCAGAACAAATCAACGGTATTAAAACAGACGCTGTCAATGACCAGAACTTACTAAAAGAAGAGATACAACAGACCACTGAAGAAGCCACGATTAACGTAGCATTAGCGCTGTTCATCGGACTTCCGGCTTTGTCTTTGCTGTGCGTGTTTATATCTCGCGATATTACCAACAATGTCTTGTTCGCAAAGCAAGTAGCAGAGAAGTTGAGTCGCGGTGAAATCTCGGCAGAGCAACAACAAGTGAAGGGGAGTGATGAGGTGGCAGAAATGCTTGATGCCTTACATCACATGGAAGAGCAGTTGTATAAAACCGTTTCTGAAGTTATTTCATGCAGTGATCTTCTTGCTTCCGCTTCGGAAGAATTATCAGCTGTAAACTCTGAGATATTAAGCAATGCGCAATCGCAACAAATGGAAACCGACCAAGTCGCGACGGCGGTTAACGAGATGACGGTTGCGATCGCTGAAGTTGCACAAAATGCGAATGGCGCGTCTCGTGAGGCCGAAGTGGCGTCGGAGGTGTCTGAGCAGGGGCAAGTTGTCATGCAAAGTGCGACTGAGCAAGTCGGCGGGCTAGCAACTCAAATGGGCACAATGAGCCAGAAAGTCGCGACATTATCCAATGGTACAGCCGAAGTCGCAGACATCACTCAAGTCATCCAAACCATTGCAGAGCAGACCAACTTGCTTGCATTAAACGCAGCGATTGAGGCTGCAAGGGCTGGTGACCAAGGACGTGGATTTGCAGTCGTTGCGGATGAAGTGCGTCAGTTGGCTCAAGAAACCCAAAAAGCAGTAGAAAAAATTGGTGATCGAATTCATACGTTGCAGCAGAACACGACTCAAGTGGTGGATTCTATCGATGCAGGACAGCGAATGCTTGAGGAGACGGTTCATCAATCTGCATCTGCGAACGATGCCTTTATTAGTATCTCTACCAATATTGAACAAACGAACGCTCTGAACACACAAATTGCAGCGGCAACAGAAGAGCAGAGTGCGACAGCGGAAATGATCAACCAAAGTGTCGTATCGGTAAGAGACCAAGTCGATCAGACGGTTAATATGATTCAAGATAGTAATCAGGCCGCCGACGAATTGGCAAGAATGTCGATTAACCTTTCAGACCAAATACGTTTTTTCAAACTTCAATAATAAGACGGCCAGACACGATTTTGTGTCTGGCTTCGTATTTGCGCTTGCAGGTGAGGTGTGAATCAGTAAGATCGCGTTTTTCCCATCTTTTGAGTCCGTTATGAACCAAACTTCTTTTGAATCTATTGTTCAATCTCGCCGTTCAGTCAGAAAATACGACGGGAGCGCTGAGTTTAACCATGATGATGTTGCCAAGGCCCTAGAGCTAACCACATTAAGTCCTAACAGCAGCAACATGCAGATGTGGGAATTTCATCGTGTGATATCAGAAGATAAAAAAACAGCGCTTGCTGAGCTTTGTATGGGACAAAACGCCGCTAAGACAGCCAACGAATTGGTGGTGTTTGTTGCCACGACTCATAACTGGAAAGAGCGCGCAAAGCGCAACGCAGAGACTGTGCGCCAAGCTTTTGAAGGCCGTGACGACGCTGCGGCCAAGCGCGCTCTAAAGTACTACGAAAAACTCATCCCAATGGTTTATAACAACGATGCATTTGGTGTTCGTGGAGTCGTTCGTAAGCTCTACAGCTGGTGGTTGGGGCGTAATAAACCTATGGTGCGTGAGGTGAGTAAAGCGGATGTTCGCGTATGCTTGCACAAAAGTGTTTCTCTTGCAGCCATGACCTTTATGTATGCCATGAGAGAGAAGGGCTACGACACTTGCCCGATGGAAGGATTTGATTCGAAACGTGTGAAAGCTTTGCTTGGCTTGCGTAACAGTGACCAAATCACCATGGTGATTAGCTGTGGTGTTCGAACGGAAGAAGGCGTATACGGTGAGCGTCACCGAGTTTCGAATGAGTCGGTTGTTAAAACACACTAATAAATCGCTAAACTTTTTCTATTTGCTGCCGCTATCTAAACAGACGTCTTTTCTATATCGAGCTCATGACTGAGTTTTGTTCAAAAATGAGACGAAATTTCATCATTTGATATAGAAGTGTGCGGTCAGCATCCTTTTGATTATTTACAAATTCTGTCTCAAAGACTACAAAAGGATTCTTGGATTTTTACGCCTGTGAAGTGATTCTCTGTGGCATTGCATCAAGCCTTTTCTTGATGCGTATTTTGGATAATTGGGTTTATGAGTAACGTAACCAGTACTATTCTGACTGAAAGTGGCACCAATGAGCTTGAAATCATTGAGTTCCATTTAGAAAAACAATTGCCAGATGGCAGCACAAAAACATGTTATTACGGTATTAACGTCGCTAAAGTGCGTGAAGTGATTCGCGTGCCGGAGACTACTGATTATCCGAATGCACAACCTCATATGATCGGCGTATTCTCGTCGCGTGAAGTGTTAACGCCATTGGTTGACCTTGCTGGTTGGCTTGGTGTTCCTACGCGTCGTGATCTTGAGCGTAAGTTTGTTATTGTTACTGACTTCAACAAGATGACGAATGGCTTCTTGATCGACAGTATTTCGCGTATCCACCGTATTTCTTGGAACGACGTTGAATCTCCAAGCCAATTCTTAGAAGCGGGTGAGCAAGACTGTGTTGTTGCGGTAGTTCGTAAAGATGGCAATCTGATCATGATCTTAGACTTCGAGAAGATCATTGCAGACATCAATCCAGAACTGAGTATGGAAAAGTACGATGTGACGGGCGATAAGTCGGTTGATCTAAACCAACGCATGGTAGGTAAGCGTAACGCAAAAACCATCATGGTTGTGGACGACTCTGCGTTTATTCGTTCATTGATTCAAGATACATTGGCTTCTGCGGGGTATAACGTGATCACCTGTAAAGATGGTGGCGAAGCGTATGAAAAACTGATGAGCTTGATCGACGTAGCGAAAGAAGAAAACTTGCCAGTTCGTGAGTTGCTTGATGCCGTTGTTACCGACGTAGAAATGCCTCGTATGGACGGTATGCACTTAGTGAAACGACTACGTGATACTGAAGCCTACAGCCAAACACCAATCGTGATGTTCTCCTCTTTGATGAGTGAAGACAACCGTGCGAAAGCGTTATCTCTTGGTGCGAATGACACCATCACGAAGCCAGAGATTGGCCGTATGGTGAACATGATGGATAAGCACGTGTTTAGCTTCGCGTAACTTTCTACAGATAATAAAAAGGCTGCCGATTGGCAGCCTTTTTATTATGGGCAAGGAAGAACTTCGAGCTTGTAGTTATCTGACTTGTTTCTTGGTGGACCATATAAAACCCCACACTCTGTCAGGCTTCCCTTAGGATCATCTTTCGCAATGATGACAATTTCTCTGCGATTATCGTCTTTAGGATGACGCAAGATTTCCCAGTCCGAATTTGAGCTCTCTAGACTCTGAATAAGAAGAGGCAAACTATCGTTGTCTGCATCTGGATAGCCATAGAGGAACACACAGTTGTTGCTCCCACCTACGTTACATCCGTCGAATGGTAAGTCCTGTTTTGGAATTGTATAGCTATCCGAAACCTTATAAGAGTTGTAATTCGATACATAAGGTAAATGTTCTAGACCGGCAGTCGCCATTTTCCCATATCCAATTCCTAGACCTGAAGCGATTGCACCTTTCATACCTTCTAAACGAGCTTCGCGAGCATCGTCTTGAATGTTTAAAAAGCGTGGCGCGGCAGTGACAGCAAGGATGCCGAGAATTACGATAACAACAACAAGCTCAATTAAAGTAAAACCTGATTTTCTTTTCATAAACCATCTTTAAGTTAGGTTGATACGATAGTCTAATATTTATGTATTTTATGGTGCTATAGACTACTAAAGTTCATCTTTGGTGAATTTTATTGGTGTATTCACTCTAAATGGAGTGTGATTATAGTTCCATATTTTTGTTCTTGATAGCATTCGTTTTATAAATGTTATGACAGGGCCCCACTGATTTTGTAAGTCGCAAAATGTGAGACTTAAGAACTCAGATATTGAAACATTTTGATTGTGTTTTTAATGGCTTTGGTGAATCCTACGCGGGGTGAGAGTGAGGTATTGATAGGTGGTGTGTATTCAATCAGCTCTCTAATAATTAATTAAAATATAAGATCATATCGATGGATTTCGATTCAACTAATTTGCTTGCAATGGGGCTGATTTTCCTTGGCTCTTATGTTCAAACCGCCATTGGTTTTGGCCTCGCTATTGTGGCTGCGCCATTGCTGATTCTTTGGGCACCTGAATATGTACCTGCACCAATCTGCTTGGTTGCTCTGTTTATTTCATTAATGAACGCAATGAAGCACCGCAGCAGTGTTGAAATTGGTGGCCTAAAAATGGCTTTGATTGGTCGTGTACCAGGTTCGCTAGCGGGTGGGGCGTTGCTATTCTTTGTTTCCACTGAAGCACTCACACTTTGGATCGGTTTTCTCGTACTGTTTGCCGTAGCAGTAAGCGTACTCCCATTCCGTATTGAACCAACTCCCGGACGCATGACGTTCGCAGGTTTCTTTTCTGGTCTGTTTGGTACCAGTTCTGCGATTGGTGGTCCACCTATGGCTTTATTGTTACAACATCAAGAGGCGAATCAGTTACGTGGTAACTTGTCTGCATTCTTCGTATTTAGCTCTATTATCTCATTGATAGTCCAGATACCCGTTGGCTTCTTTAATCTTCATCATTTGGTGATCACGTTGCCATTGCTGCCGGCTGCTGCATTTGGTTATTGGTTAGCAATCAAAACGACACAGTCATTGCCGAAAGAAAAGATTCGCTTTGGCGCACTTACGCTGTGTTTTGTTAGTGGAATTACCGCCGTGGTTCAAGGCCTAGCACTGTAAAGTTGAGTCATCGTTTCAAATTCGCTTTACAAAAGCACTTTGCTCTATAGAATCGCGTCACTTTTTATTTGTCGAGTTAGTTATGAACAGTAATCGTTACGGCAACTTTATGGCTGCATTGTCCTTCGTCATTTGGGGACTGTTGCCTATTTACTATCGCTTTTTGCCAAACGCATCGATGGATGAACTGCTTGCGCTGCGTATTATTGGTTCAGTGCCTGTAGGCTTTGTTCTCGTTCTGGCGATTACGCGTCATATGCCAAAATGGTCTGCGATCTGGCAGGATAAAAAATCGCTTTGGTATACGTTTGTTGCCAGTAGCTTAATGTGTATTTCTTGGGTGGCATTCACTTGGGCGTTAACGAACAACCGCGTCATTGATGCGAGCTTGGGCTTCTTTATTGGCCCATTAATCTCCGTTGCACTCGGCGTATTTGTGTTGGGCGATAAGCTTTCAAAAGGGCAGTTCATTGCGATTCTTCTGGCGACCATCGGCGTGTTATATCAAGTTATCCAGTACGGTCAATTACCACTGGTCGCTCTGACAATGGGGATATTCTTCTCTCTTTATGGTTTGTTTAAGAAGAAGATTAACTTTGATTGGAGCACGACGCTGTTTATTGAAGCGGTCGTGCTGACGCCAATCGCACTCACTTACTTAATCGTAAAACAAGTGACAGTGGGCGAGTTGGCCTCAACCGTGGATATGACCACCTTTATGCTCTACTTGGGTAGTGCGCCTGTGACACTTTTGCCGCTGATTTTCTATTCGATTGCGATTCGCATCACCAATTTATCGACGGTGGGGTTGATGCAGTACATTGAGCCAAGCTTGCAGTTTGTACTGGCTGTTGTGTTCTTTGGTGAGATGTTCGACAGCGTTAAAGCGGTGACTTTTGCCTTTATTTGGGTGGGTCTTCTGTTCACGATCTTCGAGGGCATTGCTAAGCTATCAAAAAGAAAAAAGCTTGCTGACCACTCAATTTAGCCAATTCCTTCTTTAGATTCATAGGGCTAGCTTATATTTAATATATAGTTAGCCCTTAGTTTTCGTTATTCGAATGCTATCGCAATATCTAAAGAAGGAAGATTTATGATCACCGCTCTCTACGCATCCATTCTCGCTTTACTGCTCATCTGGCTCGCTTTTCAAGTCATCAAACAACGTCGAAGCAACAAAATCGCCTACGCTGACGGCGGCGTTGAAGCGCTTCAAATCGCCCGAAGTGCCCAAAGCAACGCAAGTGAATACATTCCTATTACTCTGATTCTAATGGCTCTCGTCGAATACAACGGTGCATCGGTTTGGCTGATTCATCTTGCTGGTGTTGCGTTTGTCATTGGGCGCATTATTCATGCGCGCGGAATATTAGGTGAAGACTTAAAAGGGCGCGTGACCGGGATGAAGTTCACCTTCTTTACTATGATTGGTTTAGTGGTGCTGAACTTAATCTACTTACCTTACGGTAATTTATGGTAAAAAACGCGACTTACTTACCGCCAGCGTGGCTACTGGTTCTTATCGGATTGGTGCTAAATATCGCGGCGATCGTACTGACGAGCGTGGTGCTCGATAAACTAGGAAAAGAAACCAGTTTGTTGGCCGAGCAAAAGGCCGACAACTTGTACTCCATTCAATTGGCGTGGAACAGTGTAGAAACGCTTGAGAGAAAGCGAGAAGTGTTGCTACTGCATCTCCATTTGTCCCAAAGCGAAGCGGTGTCTGAAGAGATGAATCAAGTCCTACAAGGACACCTTTCTGCATGGACAGGGGAGAAGGTTAGCGCCATTGAGATCACTCAACTGCCCAACCTTATGTCTGAAATCAATCAAGCTCAAACTAACTATCGAAACCGCATCGACAGTTACTACCTAGAAAACCTTGAGGTAACTGAAGTTATGTCGAGTTTGGAAGAAAAGATCGCATGGTACAAAAGCATTGGACTGTTTTTGCAGGTTTTTGGCTTAGCTTTGATTTTAGCACGAGACCTTGCTCGTAAGCCTTAATGGCCGTGTAACTTGTTTGCCATTTGCAAAAGATTGTTTGCAATATGCATATGATTTTATCTCGTAAGAGCGACTATTCATTCAAATTTACTGCAAGTGGTTAAATAACAATCGGTTTGACTGCATCAGAAAGTTGGCATGCCTAATGCTTTAGTTATATCGACCCTTTAAGCCGAGGGTCACCTAGCCAACTGACGTTGTTAGTGAACCCAATTGTTCACACGTATATACAGCCAATCACATCTCTTGTGGTTGGCTTTTTTTTCACAATCAATTCACGTTTTAATTGTTACAGTTTCCAGTCGAACAATGGCGATGGCTGTGGTAGTTTTCGCGCGCATATAAATTCTAATTGGTTGTATTAATGAAGAAAGTTGTACGTTTAGTTGGTGTTGTCTCTATTTGTGGCGCTCAATCGGCAAACGCGATGAGTGAAAAAGATTGGGACGTGCTTACCGATATCGGTGCTTATGGTTTGGTTGCAACGGCTGCAGCAGTACCCGCATATAAAGGGGACTGGGAAGGTTTTTGGCAAGCCGGTTTCAGTATTGGCGCTGCGTCAGGAATTGGTTTGATTGGTAAAACGACCATCGATGCGGAGCGCCCAGACAAAAGTGGTAATGACAGTTTCCCTTCTAACCATACGGCTAACGCTTTTGCTTCGGCGACAAACCTCTATTTACGCTATGGTTGGGAAGCGGGCTTACCTGCTTATGGGGTCGCGACTTTAGTTGGTGTTGGTCGAGTTGAGGCGAAGAAACACTATTGGCGCGATGTACTTGCTGGCGCCGCTTTAGGAACCTTGACCGCATACGTGTTCACTGACGCTTATGATGAAAATGTTCAGCTCGTTCCTTGGGTGACGAGCGAAGATATGGGCGTATCACTTACATACCGCTGGTAGTTTGAACGTTGAAAAACAAAAAGCCTCGGCATAAACCGAGGCTTTGTTGTATCTGAATGTTAGCGTGTTCGCGTTTTAGAACTGAGCTTTAATCCAAATCATACGGTGGTCAGAAGAAACATCTTTACCATTACCGTATTTACCAATGCGGTCATCGTTAAACAGTTTACGACCTTCTTCGTATGATGCAGCCCAGTAAACGCCAGAATCAACCACATTTAGGTTTGCTGAAGGCATTGCATAGTCAACACCCAGACCGAACGTCGAAGTGATGCGGTTAGGGATTGGGTGAGTAGAACTGCTATCTACTGCGTGTTCCGCAGCACCGAAGCTAGTTGGGTAAAGCTCTCCGTTCATCACTTTTTGGTTTACTAGTGGATCATGATGGAATGCTTGCATGATGTCACTAAAGCCGTCGCCATCTAATGGATCAAGGTTTTGGTCACCCATCATGACGAATTTTGCACCTTCTGTCAGGCCACCTTTGTTGCCAGCGTCATCGTAGAAGTACTCTTTGCCTTGTACATAGTGATGCCAGAACTCAACTTCAGCTCCGTTTTGAACTTTGTTCTTGCCTGGATCGAATACTGGTGGAGTAGGGTGAGACATCAATAGGTGAACAACTTCGTCACCTTTCTCGGTAGGAATGATAATTGGTGCATCTACGTGGTTTTTAGATGACAGGCGAACGACGTCCCACTCTTCAGCAGTGTACCAATCGTCACCACACTTCATGCCATCTGGAATGGTTTGTGAACCGTCACAGATTGTGATTTTAGGGATTTCTGCGCCTTCCATGTCTTTCCATTTGAACTCTTGGAAAGTACGAGTGTTTTCTGTGTCGATCTCGTATTTAGACATCAACGCGAAAGCGTATTGGCCGTGGTAGAAGCCAAAGCCCCAAGCATCGCCAGGAAGCTGGCCAGCTGTGCCGTTGTTATCTAGGTCAAGACCACTGTTTAGGCCTGTGTTTGTTGAGTAAGACTCGGCGTAAGGGTACTCGATTGGTTCTAAGTTTGCTTCACCACCTGCACCGTTAAGGCTTTGCGCAACAGATAGGTAGTTATTTTGGAAACCTTCCAAAGCAACCATATCCTCACCAGTACCGTCGTTGTTGTATTCCGCCATCATAAGAACGTCAGGACGGTTCTTCTGAATGATTGCAGCAACGTTACGGATCTGAATGACTTTCTCAGCCATTGTTTTGTCTTCATCCGCGATAGTGCCATCAAGGTAAGCGGTGACAAGCTCAGTTTGTTTTGCTGGCTCTACCTGCATTTCAGCGACAAGGTCTTCAAAAGTACTGCGATCAAAAGAGAGGTTATAAGTGGCGATCTTTACTTCTTTAGGTTGAACATCTACGTATTCAGTGTCGTCATTACAGCCAGTTAAAAGCGCTGCACCAACAAGGAGAGCAAGAGGAGTTTTGATGTATTTCATGGGTATGTCATACCTTATAATTGGATTCGCACAAATACTAAAGTTATCAGTAGCTTTTGTAAGCGATCTGGGTCACACAAACGATTGCGTAGTTACACGTTTGCTTAACTTTTGTGTGATTAATGCAATAAACGCATCATTTTCAACAGCAGAAGGTTATATTCAAACTGTTAAATAATGATGTCTATTTTATTTAATGTGATTGGATTTATATTTTATATTAATCGGTTTGGATAGATTTTGTTCGCTACTCATCTGAGTTTTAGTAGTGGGAAATTTTTCTTTATACTAGGCGTCTAACAGAAGTGAGGACGACCTCACCGCTCTTTTCTCTCTCGGGGACGACCCCAATCGTTAGGAATCTCTCAATGGCTTGGGCAATTCTTTTTCTTGCTGGTCTATGCGAAGTCGCATGGGCGGTCGGGCTCAAATACACCGAAGGTTTTAGTAAGCTTGCACCATCTGCATTCACTATTGGATTTATGGGGTTGAGCTTTTGGTTACTGGGTATCGCACTAAGAACGTTACCGCTAGGCGTTGCTTATGGCGTTTGGGTGGGTATTGGTGCGATAGGTACCGCAATTGCCAGTATCTATTTATTTAATGAACCGGCCACACTAATCAAGCTAATCAGTTTACTGCTTATTGTTGCGGGTATCGCGGGTTTGAAGTTCGCAGCTTAGCGTTACAAATACAGCCAAAAGAAAAGCCAGAGTGATGCTCTAATGCCGTTCACTTAAGGTGAGCGGCATTGTTTTTTCTAGGGTATCGGCTAGGTTTTTTCTTCACTACTCTAGGGAAGGATCTTTCCCGTCTTGGCTCTAATATTAAACTCTCGCTTATTGAGT
>NZ_LNRB01000098.1:0-247 GCF_001557945.1 Vibrio sp. CUB2
ACAAGCATAACAAACTGTTCAAGAGGGATTCGCAACGCGTGGCATTTTCACTATGCGTTGGTTTTAGTGTTTAAGGTGGTATGCGGCGGCTTCAGTATTGCGTTGCTCACCCCTTAACAGGGCGTTATGTTTAAAGGATAAAAATGTCAGCTATCAACAGTGTGAGTCTCTTCTTCGCGATATATTTTGGTATTTCAATCATTGTATTTAGACTGCCATTTGATATGTCTGGTGCGTATTTTGACTT
>NZ_LNRB01000099.1:0-247 GCF_001557945.1 Vibrio sp. CUB2
TAAAAAGTCACGACACAAATCCACTTAGCTTTTTTTCGTATGACTTCACGAGAGACTGCAATTTACTGGATCAGTAATTACTTACTAGAACCTTGACTATAAGGTGTTGATATATCGAGCTAACGCCCTGCTAAGGGGTGAGCAACGCAATACGAAAGCCGCCGCAAACCACCTTAATCACTAAAATCAACGCATAGTAAAAATGCCACGCGTTGCGAATCCCTCTTAAGCAGTTTGTTAGTCGCGA
>NZ_LNRB01000100.1:0-246 GCF_001557945.1 Vibrio sp. CUB2
AGAGAAGTTAGAGTCTATTGAGAGATAAGAACCTAATTTCTGTGAAAGATGCTAGGGCACATACCAGGTGATACTTGTTAAATACGTAAAGTGTTCATGGTTACAAGTTTAAGAAAAAGCATAACGCCTTGTTAAGGTGTGAGGCACGCAATACCGAAGCCTCTGCATAACACCTTAACCACTAAAACCAACGCATAGTAAAAATGCCACGCGTGCCGAATCACTCTTGAACAATTTGTTATGTTT
>NZ_LNRB01000101.1:0-240 GCF_001557945.1 Vibrio sp. CUB2
TTGTGGTTCATGACTGGGGTGAAGTCGTAACAAGGTAGCGCTAGGGGAACCTGGCGCTGGATCACCTCCTTAAACGATGATTACTCACGATGAGTGTCCACACAGATTGATACGGTTTATAAGTAAAAGAGACGATACTGGGTCTGTAGCTCAGGTGGTTAGAGCGTTCGCCTGATAAGCGAGAGGTCGGTGGTTCGAGTCCACTCAGACCCACCAATTTCTTTTGAAGTTGGTATGCAG
>NZ_LNRB01000102.1:0-236 GCF_001557945.1 Vibrio sp. CUB2
AGCCGATGAAACAGAGCTTTGACCGTCGAAGATGGAACTATGAATCAAACAACCAGTAGCCAAGTTTTGAGCTTAGAAACATGATTTTGACTGCTAGCTTTTTCTGGCGACTAACGCCCTGTTAAGGTGTGAGCAACGCAATACCGATGCTTCCGCATACCACCTTAAACACCAAACACAACGCATAGCAAAAATGCCACGCGTTGCGAATCACTCTTAAACAGTTTGTTAGCTTG
>NZ_LNRB01000103.1:0-236 GCF_001557945.1 Vibrio sp. CUB2
CTAACAACTGCTCTATATTGCGACCAAATTTATCTGGAGCTTTACCAGATATGAAACGAGCAATTTCACTCATTTTAAATCCTGCTAATTGTAATTTTTATCTTTGCGCACTAACGCCCTGTTAAGGTGTGAGCAACGCAATACCGATGCTTCCGCATACCACCTTAAACACCAAACACAACGCATAGCAAAAATGCCACGCGTTGCGAATCACTCTTAAACAGTTTGTTAGCTTG
>NZ_LNRB01000104.1:0-233 GCF_001557945.1 Vibrio sp. CUB2
GCAGCAGTGGGGAATATTGCACAATGGGCGCAAGCCTGATGCAGCCATGCCGCGTGTGTGAAGAAGGCCTTCGGGTTGTAAAGCACTTTCAGTCGTGAGGAAGGTAGTGTAGTTAATAGCTGCATTACTTGACGTTAGCGACAGAAGAAGCACCGGCTAACTCCGTGCCAGCAGCCGCGGTAATACGGAGGGTGCGAGCGTTAATCGGAATTACTGGGCGTAAAGCGCATGCA
>NZ_LNRB01000105.1:0-204 GCF_001557945.1 Vibrio sp. CUB2
CATGACTGGGGTGAAGTCGTAACAAGGTAGCGCTAGGGGAACCTGGCGCTGGATCACCTCCTTAAACGATGATTATACACGATGAGTGTCCACACAGATTGATACGGTTTATAAGTAAAAGAGACGATACTGGGTCTGTAGCTCAGGTGGTTAGAGCGTTCGCCTGATAAGCGAGAGGTCGGTGGTTCGAGTCCACTCAGACGC
>NZ_LNRB01000106.1:0-204 GCF_001557945.1 Vibrio sp. CUB2
CATGACTGGGGTGAAGTCGTAACAAGGTAGCGCTAGGGGAACCTGGCGCTGGATCACCTCCTTAAACGATGATTACTCACGATGAGTGTCCACACAGATTGATACGGTTTATAAGTAAAAGAGACGATACTGGGTCTGTAGCTCAGGTGGTTAGAGCGTTCGCCTGATAAGCGAGAGGTCGGTGGTTCGAGTCCACTCAGACCC